>JAGGYO010000243.1 GCA_021162505.1 bacterium | reverse complement strand
CTTATGGTGAAAATGGAGCAGGTAATTTAATTCCACCTAATGCGACATTGACATTTGAAATAGAATTGCTTAATATAGAAAAAGAAGTAAAAATAATGGATAACAGTCGATAAACCGTATTTCAGCTTTTATATTTTCCCTTTGAATAATTTCTGATTTTATGGTAAAATACGATATGAGCACTTTGACTATCAAAACAAGTTTATTTGGTATTGGTCCCATGTTTTTGTATCTTGCAGAAATTAAAGATGAAGAAAGATTGGTCGTATTATATCAGGACCCTTTCTTTTCCGACAAACAATTCAAGGATTATATACGATCAAGAAGAACTGCTTTACACGAAAAGAATGAATTTTCCCCCTTAAGCGATGTTAAGGGAGGAATTTATAATAATTATATCTATCTTGATTTTCCTTCTGATTTTTCCAAGACAAAATTCCGTACATTGGATAAATTGTTCCAGGTCCTTCCAAAGGACTCTCTTAAGAAAAATATCATTAAGAATATCATCTTATTCTGTGAACAAATGCATGAGAACGGAGATATTGTAGGTAATCTTGCACCACAACTTTTTTTTATAGATAATGATGGAACCCCTTTTAATTACGGGCTTTATATCGGTTATGATAATTTTGAAATAAACAAAAAACTCATCTCTATGAAATCGGAGATCAATGATTTTTTATCTCCTGAACATTTTTCAGAAAAACCCATCAGTATAAAATCTGATATTTTTTCATTAGCCCTATCCATTATAAGCTTATACTCAAAAGGAAATTTTACTAAAGATCAAATAATTAATAATTCTATTGACATTCCAAATGAATTGAGTGACTATGAACAGGTTTTAAAATTAATGCTATCGCCCGATCCTGAGAACAGACCCGATATAAAGACCATTTATAAAGCGTTTACATCTGATATGCTTCCGGTTAAATTTGCCTATTATGATGGGACAAAAATAGCAGACGCAATATGTGCTAAATGTCAGAGGCCTATACTGCTGGGAGATGCACAAAAAATAGGAAATGACTTTTTTTGTAATGAGTGCATCGATAAGATATCTAATAAACCCGAAATTATTGAAGGGGCTAAAGAAGATGCTCATTATTGTAAATATCATGCTAAACGGCGTGGAATATATCAATGCGAAGAGTGCGAAGCTTATCTCTGTGATGATTGTGTTGAAGAAGTGGAGGGACATTATTTCTGTCCTGAGCATGCAATTGAAAAAAGAAAAGAGAACGAAAGGGAAAAATCACAGATATTAAGAGCAAAGATAAAACAAAAAAGAGAAGAGCAAAAAAAACATAAAGAAGAAAAAAAAATACAAGAAGATTTTACCGGAGAGGACAGTAATTCAGATTTCTATTCCGAAGATAGCTCTAATGTCACTTCTAACACCAAACAAGGAACCAACATTTCTCATGGCACCGACTTTATGGAGGACGATTATAACCCCACGGTTTCAGAAAAAGTAGGCAATATTGACAGAAAAGGACTGGAGGAAAAGGAAAAAGAAAAGAGAAAAAAGAAAATACCGCTCTATATTATTTTTGGAGTAATCGCTATTATCATAATAACATTATTAATAATAAATTTTGGTAAAATGGGAACAGATTCAAAGGAAATAAAAAAATATAAAAAACTATTTACAAAAAGTGTAAATTTTGATGATAAAATACTCTATGGGTCAAAAGTAGTTAACCTTTATGAGACGCGAATAAAAAAAGATGATCCAAAGGATCAGAATTATGCAAATGCCCAAGAGTTTTTAGCAAATTTTTTATTGACAACAAGAAATAATACAGAAAAGCTGAGGATCTTTGACAAAGTGCTTGATTTGGAGATCACACATAAAAAAATTAAAGATGCCCTTAAAACATTTTCTGAGATGAAAAAGATATTTAAAGGTGACAACTTCTCATATCCCCAAACACTTTTAAAAGAAGGAAGATTTTATAAACAAATTGGCGATAAACGAAAAGCAATAAAGATCTTCAAAGATATTCAACAAAAATATCCGAAAACGCCCTTTGCGAAAAAAGCGTATATGGAAAGGAAAAAGATCTGATATGAGTGACAAGTTATTCGGCAAATATGAGATAAAGGGCAAACTTGGACAAGGGGGAATGGCAATTGTATATCATGCCTTTGATCCCCTATTGCAAAGAGATGTAGCGATAAAAGCCCTTCTACCAAAGTATAAAAATGACCCAAATGTTGTAAAAATGTTCCTACATGAAGGACAATTAATGGCGAAATTGGATAATCCTCACATTGTAAAAGTGTATGAGAACGCAAAATTCAAAGATTTTTTCTTTTATGTAATGGAATATATCAATGGTAAGACATTAAAAACATTATTAAAAGAGGGAATGGATACCAAGCAAATAGAGATAATTTTCAAAGAAATATTAAAATCCCTTTCTTATATCCATAAAATGGAAATAATCCATTTGGACCTTAAACCATCCAATATCATGGTTGAAAATTCAGGGAAAATAAAGATCACGGATTTTGGCATTGGGGCTGATATTAGCGGAGAAAATATTACTACTAATATTTTGGCAGGTACGATCAAATATATTGCCCCCGAGCAATTGAATAAAGGGGACATCGGCTATCATACGGATATTTATCAATTAGGTGTTATCCTGTATGAAATGTACTCGGGAAAACTGCCGTTCCAGGGAACCAAAGAAGAGATAATAAAAACAAAATTGGAAAAAGAACCGGAACCGCTATACATTGAAAATCATAATGTTCCTGATTATATATCAACTGTATGCAGCAAAATGCTCCGTATTAACCCTACAGACCGCTATAAAACAGTTGATGAAATATTAGAGGATATGGAAACCTTAAAGTCTTATGAAACATATGGAAATTACTCTAATGAATTTGAACAAAATACAGGTTCATTCAAGAAACTGGACGATTCCGTAATATATGGAGAGAAAACCAGTAAGAAAAAAATTAAATTAGGAAAGCCCATCTTTATAACACTATTTACTTTATTTCTATTATTTTGTATCCTTACTACCACAGGCATATTTTTTGCTGAAAAGGTCAAGAGCAGAAGTTTAGGGAATATTCTTATCAAATCCAAAACCTTTATTATGTTAAATTCTGATCTCTTTAAATTTGACAGTTCACATAAATATGCTCAATTTTTAATGGATTCAGACAGATTTAAAGAAGCGAAATCTCTTTATTTTTCCCTTTTAGGAAAGTTCCCGGATAAAAAGAAACAACTTATTAACGATCTTATCACCATTTTTATAAATACAGATGATGAAAAATCATTGAACTTTTACCTTTCTAAATATAATACATTGGCTTCAAAAAGTGAAAGGACCTTCATATATGTTCGTATTGCAAGATTTTATAAAAATAAAAAGAATAAGATAAAAACACAGTACTATTTCAATTTAGCGGTAAATAATGCTCCCAATAATGAGATAAAACACGCAATATATAAAGAATTCAAATGAAAAATAATTCCTTTTTTATTCTTAACTATGGGTGTCAAATGAATGTATTGGAAGCACAAAAAATGGAAGGCCATCTATTATCGCTTGACTATGAAAAAGCTCATAATGAATTTGAAGCGGACCTGGTAATTTTCAATACTTGTGCTGTCAGACATACTGCTGAAAGAAAGATATTCGGAAAAATCGGCGAGGTAAAAAAGAAGGGGAAACCAGGTGGAAAGATCGCGGTTGGAGGATGTGTTTCCCAGGTTGAAGGGGAAATATTATTCAAAAAATATAAGAATATTGACATTGTGTTCGGATCAAGAAATAAAAATCTCATTTCGGTGTTTTATCATAGAGCTTTGAATGGGGAAAGAGTGCTTGATCTTACCATGGGGTTTGACGATTTCGATCTTAAGTATGCTACTAATGCCAAGAGAGATTCAAAATATTCTGCTTTTGTAGAAATAATGAAAGGTTGTAATAATTATTGCACATATTGTATCGTTCCGTATGCAAGGGGGAAAGAGCTATCCTATACCCCTAAAAATATTTTAAATACCATCAAAACACTTATTGATCAGGGTTATAAGGAAATTACCCTTTTAGGACAAAATGTGAATTCCTTTGGAACAAAATTCGTGGATGATGTAAAGAGAAATTATTCTTTTTTAGATCTATTGAACGATATAGAAAAGATCCAAGGTATTTTCCTATTGCGATTTATCACATCCCACCCCAAAGATTTTAACAATGATCTTATTGATATAATGGCAGATTCGAATATCTTGGCACATAGTTTGCACTTACCTTTACAATCAGGGTCAAATAGGATCTTGAAGCTTATGAACAGAAAATATACAATAGAAGAATACCTTAATAAGATAGAGTATTTAAAAACGAGAATTCCTGATATTGCTTTGACGACAGATATGATCTTCGGGTTTCCCGGGGAGACGGAAAAAGATTTTGAGGATTCAATAGCTATTTTGAAAAAGGTTCGTTATAATGTTTCTTTTTTATTCCAATTTTCTCCAAGGATAAATACGCCTGCAGCAAAAATGGAGGACCTGTTTGTTCCTGAAAAAGAGAAATTGAAACGCTTGCAATATGCTATTGAAATTCAAAATGAAATTTCTCTTGAACTTTCGAAAAAATATATTGGCACAAAGAAAAAAGTATTATTTGACGGGGTGGACAGAACGAATAAATATGCGCGGGGAAGAGATTCTCACAATATGATCGTCATTGCCGGAGATAAGAGTATCATTGGGAAGATCAGAGATGTCAAGATAAATGATGCCAATTCCTTTACACTATTCGGAGATATTTTATGAAAAAGATCTTTTTAATTTTGTTTTCATTTTTCTATTTACTTTCTTTTTCATCTAAAGCCGATATACAGAAGATATTCAAGGATGGTATGAATGCACTGGCGGTGGGTAACTATGAGCAGGGTATCATTAAATTGAGAACTGTTTATCTGCAAAGCCCGAGAAGCAAAATAGCAGAAAAAGCTCGATTTTATGTAGGTTATTTTGCTCCGGACACATTTCAGCAAAAGGTAGAATATTCTGCATTTTTGAAAACTTATCCTCACTCTTTATTTAAAAAGAAAATATTTTATGCTCTGGGTTTGAATTATTATGTATTAGAAGATTATAGGAACTCAGAAAAATATTTTGAAAAATATCTCTGGGAATATCCTACCGGTGAACAGAGCGAAAATGTAAATTTCTATTTGGCGAGCATTGCTTATTCCAATAGGGAGTACAGCGTATTTGAAACCAAATTACGGAAAATCATTAATAATAAGAACTCAAAATTCAGGGATATCTGTATCTATCTTTTAAAAAAATATTATGAAAAAAAAGGGGTTCTTGAAAAGGTAAAGCAGTTAGAGCGAATGTTGAATAATTCATTTCCACTTTCCATTAGGAGTCAAGAAAATAATTATTTTACTATTCAATTGGGAGCATTTAAAAAAGAAACCGGGGCAGAAAAGCTAAAACATTCCTTGATAAAGAAAAAATTACAGGATATTTCCATTGAAAAGATGGGGGATCTTTATAAGGTTTATTTCGGTGTTTTCCTCACAAAAGATGAATGTAAATTTTATTATAAAAAACTGAAAAATATGGGATATGAAGGAAGGATAATTGAAAAAAGGAAGTAATAAAGAACATACCCCAATGGTAAGACAATACCTGAAAATAAAAAAAGAGTATCCGGATACCATTTTATTGTATCGTGTGGGTGATTTTTATGAAACCTTTTTTGATGATGCCATTACTGCCTCTAATGTACTAAATATTGCCCTTACCAGTCGTGGATTTGATACCGAAGGGGAAAAGATCCCTCTAGCCGGCATTCCTTATCATGCTTTGGACCAATATTTATACAAATTTGTACAGGAAGGTTTGAAGGTAGCTATCTGCGAACAGACGGAAGATCCTAAATATGCTAAGGGTATTGTAAAAAGAGATGTGATCCGTGTAGCCACTCCCGGTACATTCTATGACGAAAAATTAGTGGATGAGAAAAGCAATATAAATATTGTTTCATTTATTCGAAATAATGATGAAGTATTTTTTTCCTATTGCGATCTCTCAACCGGTGAATTTCATTTTAGCGAAATAAATAACGACTTTCAATTTAGAAAGTTCTTGTCCGTATTGACAATGCTTTCTCCCAAGGAAATCATTCTTTCAGAGGGCTTATATAAAGATGGATTCGAGACAGATGAACTTATAAGGTCTATAAAAAAGATCTTTCCAAATACATCATTTAATTTTGTCAATGATTGGAAATTGAATATAAAATATGCCGAAACGATCATAGAAGATCACTTAAAAGTGAACAAACTCAAATCGAGCGGTTTTGAGTTTGATGGGGAGGTAATAGCCGCCGGTATGTTGCTTGATTACCTTTCAGAAACGCAAAAAAGCGGATTAGGACATATTCGCTCCATTACTCCTCGACGGAAACTTGATTATATGTTCCTTGATCTTTATACACAATTAAATCTTGATCTCTTACCCAATGGACAGAATAAAAATGCTAATCTCTTTGAGATCATGGACAATACCAAAACCCCAATGGGAGCAAGATCTTTAAAGAATAGGATACTAAGACCACTGATCAATATTCAACATATCCGCGAAAGGCTGGATTTTGTTGAAGAGCTTCTGGAAACGGATTGCTTGAATATAGAAAAAACATTGGGGGAAATAAAGGACATTGAAAGGATTACATCTAAGATCGCATTAAGGACAGTGAAGCCGCCGCAATTTTTAACCATTTTATACGCTGTTTTAAAATTCAATGATCTTATATTCTTTTTAAAAGATCTTAAGACCAAGATACCTCTTGAACTTAAGAAAAAACTTCTTTCTATCAAATCCCCTATTGTTGAGATCAGCAGATTGATTGAAAAAGCCATTTCCAATGATCCGCCGGCGGTGATCAATGAAAAAGGTATCTTCAAGGACGGTTATAATAAAGAGTTGGATAAATTAAGAGACCTTCAGAGAAATGGCAAAAAGATCATAAAAGAATATCTGAATGGTATAAAGGAAGAGTTGGGACTCACCTCTATCAAATTGGGTTATAATAAAATATACGGATATTATTTTGAGATCAGCAGAAATAAATTAAAAGAGCTCAACTTACCCGAGGGACTCATAAGAAAGCAAACATTGGTATCAAGTGAAAGATTCATTACGGAAAAATTAAAAAAAATAGAGGATGACCTTTTAAATGCCGAAGATAAGATCCTTGCCCTTGAAAAAAGATTGTGGGAAGAATTCCTGAAAGAGTTTGAAAAATATTTCACTGCTATTGTAGAATTTAGCCATGCGGTATCTGAGATAGATTTTTTTCTTTCATTGAAAATATTGGCAAGAAAGGGAAATTATATAAGACCCTTTATTGATGATAGCGATGAGATCACCATAGAAAATGGTAGACATCCCATTATTGAGGTACAAGATCTTAATGAACCATTTGTCCCGAATGATACAAAAATTGACTGGAATTCACAGATACAGATCATAACCGGGCCTAATATGTCCGGAAAGTCAACCTTTTTAAGACAAGTTGCAACCATTGTATTAATGGCACAGCTAGGCTCTTTTGTACCGGCAGATGATGCTCATATTGGTGTCATTGACAGAATATTCACAAGGATCGGCGCCAGCGATAATCTGGCTTTGGGACAGTCCACTTTCATGGTGGAAATGAATGAGGTTGCAAATATTTTAAATTCCTGCACCGATAAAAGCTTAATCTTATTGGATGAGATCGGACGGGGAACTTCAACTTATGATGGCCTTGCTATCGCATGGGCGGTAGTAGAATTCCTGCATAATAAAGAAGGACAGCAGTCCAAAACGCTCTTTGCCACTCATTATCATGAGATGATCAAAATTGCTAATTATCTGGACAGGGTAAAAATATTCAAAGTTGATGTAAAGGAATACGAAGATAAGATAATCTTTTTGCGTAAGGTCGTTGAAGGGGGAACCGATAGGAGCTATGGAATATATGTTGCAGAACTTGCAGGCATTCCAAATGCAGTAATAAAAAGAGCAAATGATATATTGATCAATATGCAAATAGAAGGGAAGGGTAAAAAAATACTTCCTAAAAGAAATGACTATATTCAACCTTCCCTTTTTTCATCAAAAAATAGTGAAGATTCCCTGAAAAGTTTGAAAAAAATCAAAAAAATTGATATAAATAACATTAAACCCATTGAGGCATTAAATCTTATCAATGAGCTAAAAAAAGAAATGGAAAATGAGGAGTAAACATGAGCATTGAAATTAAAAAAGTTGAGAAAAAAAGTGATCTTAAAAAATTTATTATGTTTCCATGGAAGATCTATATGACCGATGAACATTGGGTTGCACCGTTAATAATGGATATGAAACACCGATTTGATGCTAAAAAAAATCCCTATTATGAACATGCAGAAGTGGAATTATTTCTTGCTTTAAAAAATGGGAAACCTGTAGGCAGAATCGCTTGTCACATTGATAAGTTACATAATGATACCCATAAAGAGAAAGCTGCGTTTTTTGGTTTTTTTGAAGTCATTGAAGATTATGAAGTAGCAAAAGCACTCTATGATCATGCAGTGAAATGGACAAAAGAAAAAGAAATGGATTTTTTAAGAGGACCAATGAGTTTTGGAACTAATGATGAATGCGCTTTTTTATTGGAAGGATTTGATTCAGATCCTGCCGTTATGATGCCTTATAATCCCAAATATTATATTGATTTTTCAGAAAAATACGGTTTTATTAAAGCAAAGGACCTTTTAGCATTTTTCAAAAAATCAAGTGATCCCATTGATCCGAGATTAAAAAGACAAGCACAAAGAATAGAGAATGATCCCAAGATCCGGGTAAGAAAATTTAGTAAAAAAGATTTTAAAAAAGAGATGGAAAGGGTAAAAGAAGTATATGATGCCGCTTGGGAACCTAATTGGGGATTTGTTCCCATGACTGAAAAGGAATTAGATGAGACGGCGCAAGTACTCTTACAATATGCCGATACTGATCTCGTTTGGTTCGCAGAAGAAATTCACGACGACGGAACAATTGAACCTATTGGTGTGTCAGTTGTACTTCCTAACCTTAATGAAGCAACCAAACCCTTGAATGGCAGATTATTTCCATTTGGTATTTTTAAATTCATGAGCTTAAAAAAGAAGGTCAAGGGAACCAGGGCTATACTTTTCGGATTGAAAAGAAAAGCACAGGGTTTCGGTGTACCTACACTCCTTTTCTGGAAAACGGAGGAAGCAGGTAAATTAAAAGGTTATGAATGGGTTGAAATGTCATGGAACCTTGAAGACAATTTCAAGATCAATAAATTTGATACCAACCTTGGCGGTAAAGTTTATAAAAAATACCGTATATACGATCTAAAAGTTTAATATTGGAATTTTTAAAGGAAACCGCAATTGTTAAAGAAAAGAATTCAAAATTTTTAGGAGTCCTTCTATCTTTAAAAGATATTGAAAATATAAAGGAAATTATTAAAACAATAAAAAAAGGAAAAAGATTTTCCAAAGGTGATCACTATATCTATGCTTATAAAGCGGGTTCGAAGATCAGTAAAAACGATGACGGTGAAAAAGGGGCGGGGAAAATTCTTGTGGATCTCATTCGTAACTCTTCGCTTGATAATATTTTAATTCTTGTGATCCGTTGGTATGGCGGGAAACATCTTGGAAGTATGAGATTTAAAATAATTAAAAATATTGCTTTGGAATTATTGTCAAATCCAATATAGAATAATAAAAACCAATATAATTACCACGGAGCACAAAATATAAATTAATAATGAACAATGAATAATGAATAATTAAAGAAAATGAAATTAACACGGAGCAGGCCTGTCTGCGTGCGGACACGCACAGGCAGGCAGAGCATAGGCAGGTTAAAGAGAAGATATAAATTGTAGGGGTCGTTCGTGAACGACCTAAGAATAAAAAGCAATGGAATAACCACAGAGTACTGAAAATAGTTGAGAGTTGAAAAAAACAGTGGGATGCGGAAAAGGGTATATGAGTAAATGGGTGTATGAGTTGATGAGGAAATGGAGATTTAAGAAAACACAAAATTACTTTGAACCTTGAACCTTGAACCTTGACCTTCCTGCAAAAAGTATTTAGATAAAAAAGCACTAAAAAAATCAAAGAAAAAAGTTGCAAAAAAATGAGAAAAAAGGTATAATATATCAAATATAAATTCTT
>JAGGYO010000284.1 GCA_021162505.1 bacterium | reverse complement strand
GCCCTGACGGTGTATGACTTTCCCAAATCTCATCGCAGAAGAATCAGGACCAGCAACGGGTTGGAACGCCTGAATCAGGAGATTAAAAGGCGAACACGTGTCGCACGCCTTTTTCCCAATCAGGAATCGTGTCTGAGACTCATTACCGCCATACTTGTTGAACAACCTGAATTCAACAATTAAGTGCAACTCAATCGTTTTTTGGAAAAACAGGCAAGCTGTTGTACAATTTGTACTGTTTTTACCACAAAACATGAGGTGTACAAATGAAAGGATACAAACAGCTTACCCTAGAACAAAGATACGGAATTTATTCCTTATTGGAAACAGGGCACACACAAAGCGAGATGGCGAGGGTTATCGGGGTTCACCGTTCAACGATCAGCCGAGAGCTGAAACGTAATAAAGGGCAACGGGGTTATCGTTGTACGCAGGCTCATCGAAATGCTCTGGCACGGCGGAAGGGAAAAGTCCATAACCGTATTGATCACTTGGCATGGGAGCTTATTGATTTTTTAATAAGAGAAGATTGGTCACCCGAACAGATCTCCGGGCGTTTGAAACGTGAAATGAACTTTGCTGTAAGCCATGAATGGATCTATCAACATATCCTGAAAGACAAGAAGCAAGGCGGCGATTTATATGTCCACTTACGATGCCGTAAAAAACGAAAGAAACGGTATGGGTCCAGGGAATATCGGGGACAGATCCCCAATATGACAAGTATAGAAGAACGCCCTGCTATTGTAGATACACGTGAACGCCTTGGCGGCTGGGAAGTGGATACAATTATTGGTAAGGGCAAAAAGCAGGCCATTGTTTCACTGGTTGAGAGAACGTCACGGTTATCGTTGATATACAAAGTGGATCATAAGACAAAAAATCAGGTTACAGAAGCAAGCTATACGCTTTTACTGCCCTTGAAAGATGATGTGTATACCTTCACATCGGATCATAGAAAAGAATTTGCAGGACATAAAACAATTGCCGAGAGATTAGAAGCGAAGTTCTACTTTGCTCATCCTTATGCTTCGTATGAGCGGGGACTAAATGAAAATATGAATGGACTGATTAGACAATACTTTCCTAAAGACAGAGACTTTTCAACCATCATTCCCCAGGAAATTATCTCCGCTATGAAAAAACTGAATAACAGATTCCGAAAATGTCTTGGATTTAAAACGCCTGTCAAAGTATTTTTTGGAGAGAGTCATGTTGCACTTAATACTTGAATCCAAGCAATGTGCATTATTATTTATAAAAGCATAATCGAGTAGTAAGTTTCAAGTTATATTCTTTTTCTATGTCAAAGTCTTTATAATACTCATTAACACTTGTTATTATTTCGTTAGAAATGTCATTAGGGGCAATATCATCATCAATTTCATAATTGTATTTTATTATCATTTCTTCTATAGCATTTTTATCTAAATCTTTTTCGTGTTCACATACATAATTAAATGTTTCTCTGCTAAATATTTTTCTACTCTTAATGCTTTCTATATAATCATTTATGATGTTCAATCCTTCTTCCGGAAATATCTTTTTACCGCCTTCCATTTTTTCATAAATAGATTTGCAAAACTCTTCATTATGTTTAAAAATAAGGACTTCAAAATATTTTTGATCCTTTAAATCAGTATCTGGATCCATGTAAAAAGAATAGCCATATTGTTTGTGACATCTCATAAAAGGTTGATAGCCAATAGGGAAAAATTTAACGTGATTACAATAAAGCTCAATATCATGTAGCATATTATTCTTCTTTCTAAATAGCACACCATATTTAGCTTGATCACTTTTTTTTAAGTCCTCTTCGGTGAGAGGCATCCATTTATTTTCTGAATATTTACAACATGCAAAAAATAAAGCGACTTCTAAATCGGATGTTATGTCTAACCAATTTGTCTCTATACCATAATGTTGTGCAATTTGCTCATATAAAACAGACAATCCTTTACTAATGTGATTTTGAACATGATCAAAGCATAATAATAAATTCCTAAAATCAGCGATTCGCATTTTTGCTATAAATTCTTCAATAGTTCTTTCTTCAATTTTGTTTATCTGATTTAATCTCCGGTTAAGTGAAGAAAGCGTTGTTGGATATAATTGATTTTCCCCCCTATAAAAAAAACTACTATTAGTTTGTTTTATGATTTTTCCGTGTGGATAGTTCATGCAAAAACCGTCAATAAACATATCTGATATTACATCAACAAAAAAATCATGACGCCAATTTTTAGGATCGTGTTCTTTAGGTTGTTTCCTTTCTTTCATAACCTTTTCTGCAAAAATCCGATCTTTTTCATTTTCAACCAGAAACTTAAAAATATCTTTTATACTTATTTCTTTAAATTGATTCATGCTTTTTCCAACGTTAAAATTTGTAAGAAATCCCTACGCTATTAGCAGTAATATTTATTTCAAACTTCTCAATACTTTCATTAATGTTTATAATTCCGGCAACAATAGAAAAACCACAAGCTCCATACCTTAAATTGCGTTTTATTGTATATTCTTTTTTTAAATCACCTGATAAATTGTCAATAACTTTATTAAATCCAGTTTCCGGAGCAAATAAATCATAGGCAAATACAGTCCCAATAGCTATTAAAGCAACTCCCGATGCAAACTGTGGTGCATTTATTTTTATATCAGATTCTATGCTATATTTTTTTTCCTTTTCAATAATTTTATTTTCACCATCAACAGAATATGTTTTTATTTTGTCTTTCCCAAAAGTTGTGTATTGTGTTTCATCACGTTCTATTGGATCGATATGTTTAATAAGCCTCTTTAAAATATATAATTCCTGAGTCCCGGATTCTGTATAAGACTTTATAGTTACACTACTTTTGTCTTCATTAATAATTTCACAGTCTCTAATTACCATACCATTCTCATAATAAACATCAGCAGAGAATAATAGGGTAGGAAGTATTAATATGAACATAAACAATAAAATACATGATCTTCTTTTTATCATAATCAGATCTCCTTAATTATCGACTCAGCCAATCAAGTTCATATTTCAAATTATCGTAATTACTATGAGAACTTAAATCAAAAAACACAGCTTCGTCCGTTGCACTTTCCCCTGGTTCGATATTAGCACCGTTTGCAAAATAAGCAAACCCCGAATCCACAATATTATTTCCCCGTTTAGCCAATACATCGCAGGAAACGTTATAACCTATCCCGTCACCTATGTTTCTTACGGTTATTTTTACATAGGGAGAGCCATAACTTTTAGTCTCTTTAACTGTTTTTACAATTTCAAAATCTGGTCCAGTTCCACAGGTCGATAGAAGTAATAATAATAATACAGCAAACAATATAATTAATCTTGATTTACGCATAATTAGTCCTCTATCTTTTTTTATTATAAGCATTATAATAACTTATATCAAGATGTTAAAAAATCTATCACTTTATCGTTTTTCTGACTTAACAATTGAATTCAAGTTTTTTATTATCTGGCACTTCTGATATTTTAAACAAGGGTAGATAACATAGCATGGAAATACTAAACATAAGGACGTGAACGCCATAGGACTTAATATTTAAACGATCTTTAAAAAACTGGTATAACACACGGGGAAAAAGAACATTGGTTACATGGTGAAAATATATGATGTTTTGATAAAGGGATAATAACTGATTATTTCGGCTCAATTCGGATACCTTGAGAGTCACTTTCAAGCCATGATTAAAATTTGTTCAAAGTGTCCGGTTTGAAATTATAATAATCAACTGAAATAATGCGTTTTTTTATATTTAGATATAGTTTATTTCTTGGATTTCAGAACAGCCTTCATGAAAAGTTTCATATTCTGAACAGTTGGATCATCAGTCAAAGAATAGTAATGCCAGCGGCCATCTTTACGATACTGAACGATATTACGCTTTAGCAGTTTTCGAAGATAATTTGAAGTTATAATCTGTTCTTTATCAATTATCTTCTGGATTTCACAAACAGGATATTCACCTTTCTGTAAAGTAAGAAGAATCTTAAGCATGATGGGATGGCATAGTGTTTTTATAACGAGAGCGACACGTTCAATATTGTCTATAGCAGGAGCCTGCTTTGTGTTTCTAGCCATGTTTTATCCTTTCAATATTTTTACATGATCAAAAGTAATTTTAATAAGAAGAATTTTGAGATGCAAGATTATATTATTATTCATATATTATAATAAATTTTTATCCTGTTGTTGTGATAAAAGGGATTTTTATGTTGATTGGTATATGCAGGAAGAAGTATATTGGACTAAAGTTAATAAGATTATGATGGGAAGTATGATTACATATAAGAAACAGTTAAAACTTTCCAACCTGAGTAGACCACATAACGAACCCTTTTTTGTTATAAGAAAAAAGAGGAATGATAAAATGCGAAAAAAATCATTTTTATTGTTTTTTTTTATTTTTGGAATGTTTTCTTGTTATACAAACCAGACGAATTATAATCCTTCTCATGTACAACAAATAATGTTAATTGATGAACCAATTGTAGAAACTTTTATTGATCCGGAGGTTAATTTTACAAAGTACAAGACATTTGCAGTAATACCGGCATCAGAGATATTAGATGTTGATGTACAATTAAATATAATCCAAGAAAAACAACTGCTTTTTTATGTGAGAAATCTATTAGTAAAGAAAGGTTATATTTATGTTGAAAAGCAAGATAATCCTGACTTTATATTAACTTTGAATGCAAATAATTCTTATGAAGAAACATATATACCTCCTTCTAATCAAACCAGGCTAAAATATATTCCAGGGACAACTACATCAACTTCAATTTATGGTACAAAAATTGGATACAATACTGCAACAACAATAACAAGTGGACAATTAACCACTGAAACATATATTGTTCCTGGTAAAACAGTTGGTTATTTTTATCCTTCTGTAGGTGTATATGCTTATGATGCTACAGATGGGAATTTAATTTTCTCAGGAATAGGAACAGGTATTTCAAAAAATTATGATGTTAGAATAGCTTCTCAAATAGTTTTTATTCCTGTAATAGGTAACATTCCTTCGAGCCTAGATAGTACAATAATAAATCCTAATGATGGGGCAATAGGTATTGATGCAATAATATTTACCAACGATGGTAACAATTATTATCCGTTTATATTGGACGTACAAAGTAATAGTCCTGCATATTGGGCAGGGATTCATATGATGGATATGGTTGTAGCGGTAAATGGCCAAAGCTGCCGCAATATGACTATAAATAAATTTTATGATGTTTTAAGTGGGCAGCCAGGAAGTACTTGTAAGCTTACCATATTACGTGGAGAGCTTAAGAAAGAATTCCAAATTACTTACAAAAAAAGATCGGAAGTGTATTAATAATTATATAAATAGAGATAGGCTTTTTTATCATAATCAATAATTTTTTATAACTTTTCTCTTATGTTTTATAATGAGTGTCAAATTAATCATTAAATTAATTGTCAGTAGGCAGTTTAAAGTGCCTCAGCGTGTGTCATAGGGCACTTCAAAATGCACCGGTAGTGTAATTTTCTTTCTGTAAAAAGGCTCAAAGTTTTTCAAATTCAGGTAAAGAACAAATGAAAAACAATGAGCCTGGAAAAAAGTGATTAAAGAGCTAATGAAACTATTAATTGAATACGG
>JAGGYO010000189.1 GCA_021162505.1 bacterium | reverse complement strand
TTGAGGGAACTAATAATTTGTGGTATTTTTTGGCCTCATCTTTATAATTTGAAAGATAATCTATGCAATATTTTACTTCAGATATAGCAGCATCAATTTCTGAAGTAGTCATTTTTTGATAATCCAATAAATCATATTCCCTTAATTTGGCTGTTACATTTTTTATTTGAACACACCCAGCCTTTTGAAGTTCTTCAATTACTTTATCTTTCAAACCGATATAAGTGAATAGATTTACTTTCTTAACTTTGCAAACAGCCATTATAATTCAACAACCCTCTTAATTATAATTTCAACTGCTTTGTCAATTTTTGCCATTGCTTTTTTGTTGATTATTTCTCTTTCTTTAATACTTTTATCAATAATATTCTTCGCTTCTTCCCTTGCCATTTTTTCCTCTTTTACAATCATTAATTCCCCTTTCGCAAGGGTTTCTTTTTTTGCCTGTTCTTTATTTTTTTCAGCGTCTAATTGAGCTTCTTTAATTATTTTGATTGCTCGGTCTTCTGCTTCTTTGATAATTTTATCAGCAAGGTTTTCAGCTTCTTTAACTTCTTCGATAATTTTGTTTATCACAATTTACACCTCGTTAAACAAAATATCCCAAGATTATCAAGGGAACACACTTCCTTAAACCCATACTCTTTTACTATTTTTTGGTTTTATATAGTAGCTTCCCTGTTCCCCACAATTTCATTTTCCTTTCATCAAGCAAGCTTATACCCGTGAAATTTATCCTCTGTTTTCACGGGAGTAGGCTATATGAAGCTTACTCCTATAAAAAGAGAAAAAGGGAACGGTAAAGAAAATATTGTTTATTTAATCCGTCATTATAAATAATACATAAAAAGTATAACATAATCAATTGTCAATTATCTAACTAAATAGTTTATCGCATTTTTAAATCGTGTTCAAATATTTTTTATTTCCTCTAACAATTTAGTTATTATTTTCTTATCACTAAATTTTCCTATTATTTTACCTTTCTTAAAGAGTATAGCAGTTTTTTTATGATAAGCAATCCCTATATCAGCATCCTTAGCCTCACCTGGTCCATTCACCATGCATCCCATAACCGCAATATTAATTGTTTTATCAATATTAACCACACTTTTTTCTACTTTTTTAACAACTTCTTTAAGATTTACTTTGCATCTTGCACAAGTGGGGCAGGAAATTAAATTGGGCCCTCTTTGTCTAAGATGTAATGCTTTTAATATTTCATATCCCACTTTTATTTCTTCTACTGGATCATCGGTTAATGAAATTCGTATAGTATTGCCAATCCCTTTGTATAAAAGTATCCCAATGCCAACAGAGGATTTTATAATTCCTGAAAAAGGAGGACCCGCTTCAGTAATTCCCAAATGTAAAGGATAACTATATTTACCTGAAAACATAATATTTGCCTCTACAGTATCAATCACATTTGAAGATTTAATGGAAAAAATTACATTATGGTAATCAACTTCTTCTAATATTGTAATAATATTATTTACGCTTTCTATTAGAGCTTGAGGAGTAATACTTCTGTATTTTTTTATAATATTATTATCTAATGAGCCAGAATTTATTCCAAATCTAATTGGTAGTTCTTTTTCTTTTGCCGATTTTATAATTAATTTAAGCTTATCTATATTTTTTATATTCCCTGGATTTATTCTTATCCCATCTACCCCTAATTCCATGGATTTCAAGGCTAATTTATAATCAAAATGAATATCTGCCACTAAAGGTATATTAATTTCTTTTTTAATTAATGGGAGAGAGTGGCACGATTCTAAATCAGGTACAGCTACTCTTACTAATTCGCAACCTTCTTTTTCCATCCTTTTTATTTGAGCTACTGTATCTGGAATATTCCTTGTGTCAGTATTGGTCATAGATTGTACAGAAACAGGAGCATTTCCACCAATTATTAAATTACCTACTTTTACCGCTTTAGTCTGTTCTCTTGTATAAAACATTATTAAATTATATCCTATTATTTACTAAATAAAATTCTTGAAATGTCTTTATAAGTTGCAAAAATAAAAATAATCATCATGATTGATATTCCGATAAGATAGATAAGATTCATTTTTTCAGCTTCTAAAGGTTTTCCTCTTAATCTTTCTATGATTAAAATGATAATATGCCCTCCATCTAAGGCAGGGATAGGTAAAAGATTAAACAATCCTATAAAAATACTTAATATTGCCGTAAAATACAATAAATTTAAAAAACCAAGTTTTACTGCTTCCCCCGTCATTTGGGCTATACCTAAAGGTCCAGCTATTTCAACTGGTACTTTACCGGTAATCATTTCTATAGTATTAGAAAATATTAATCTAATAATATTTAAAGTAGTGAGAAGACCCTTGCTAAATGCAGAAAATATACTAATCTTTTTAATTGAGGTATCAAGTTCTATCCCTATCCTAAACTTATTATAATTTTCGTCATATTTAGGCATAACAGCGATATTAATACTTTTCCCATTCCGATCTAAAGTTATGTGTAATATATTATCAGAATTTTTGTTGATAATTTCAGCAATTTCTTTCGGGTTATCTATTTTCGTTGAATTGATAGTAATTATTTTATCTCCGGGAATAATCCCAGCTTGATCAGCAGGTCCATTCTCTACAATCGTAGCAATATTATTGGTGATTACTGGAACTCCCATAATAAAAAATATCAGGCTAAATATAATAATTGCAGTAAAAATATTCATAAAAGGGCCTAAAGCTACAATTAATGCTCTTACTCCCAATGGCTTCTTATCAAATCTCTGGTTCTCTGGGACTTTTTCTATTGTTATCTCCGTATTTTCTTGTCCCATTTCTCCAGCCATTTTTACAAAACCGCCAATAGGTATTAAACAAATTAGATATTCCGTTTCATTTTTATAAAATCCAAATATTTTTGGACCCATACCAAAGGCAAATTTATATACCTTTACACCAGATATTTTGGCACTAATAAAATGTCCAAATTCATGAAAAAAAACTAAGATGCTAAATACAAATATAAAGGCAATTATAGTTAACAACTTCTCTCTCCTAAAATTAATTTAAGCTTTGTTTTCACACAATAACAGTGTTGTCTTTCTAGCCCAATAGTCAGCATCGAAAATATCTTCGAGATTGGGATTCAGCTTAGGTATATGATTTTTCATAGTATTTTCAATAATTATTGGTATTTCGGTAATATTTATTTGATTATTTAAAAAAGCATTAACTGCAATTTCATTTGCTCCATTTAATACTGCAGGCATAGTCCCCCCGATTTCTAATGCTTTATAAGCAAGTTTTATACAAGGAAATTTATTAAAACGCGGTCTTTTAAAAGTTAATTGACCTATCTTAGTAAAATCTAACCGATTATAATTGTTAACGACTTTATCTGGGTAAAATAGAGCATATTGAATAGGAATTCTCATATCATGTTCACTTAACTGAGCTAAAATTGTACCATCTACAAATTGGATCATTGAATGTATATAGCTTTGAGGGTGAATTAAAATTTCTATTTTTTTTGGTGATATATCAAACAACCATCGTGCTTCAATAACTTCTAAACCTTTATTCATTAAAGTTGCGGAATCGATAGTAATCTTTTTCCCCATTTTCCAAGTAGGATGATTTAAAGCGTCCTCAACTGAAATATTTTTTAATGCTGAATCTGCTAAGTGGTATAATGGACCCCCAGAGGCAGTTAATATAATTTTTTCTATATTCTCTTTTCGCTCATTTTTTAAACATTGCAATATTGCGCTATGCTCACTATCTATAGGTAAAATAGTTGCCTTGTTTGCTTTAGCTTCTCTTACTAAAATATCACCTGCTGCTACTATACTCTCTTTACTAGCTATGGCAATTTCTTTCCCATGTTTTACGGCCTCAAGAGTTGGTAAAAGAGATGCAATCCCGGTTATAGCTACAACTACCACATCTACTTCTTCTAAGGTCGATATTCTTATTAATCCTTCTACTCCCCAAAATATTTTCGTTTTGTTAAAGTTGTTTAGTTCATTTTTTAATTTTTTAGCCAGAAATTCATTTGCAACTACCGAAATGTTGGGCTTAAATTTAATTATTTGTTCTTTTAGCAATTCAATATTTTCTCTACAACTCAAACCTATAATTTCAAATTCATCAGGATGTTCTTTGATAACTTCTAAGGTTTGCCTTCCTATAGATCCAGTTGATCCTAATATAACTATTTTTCTTTTCATATAATTAATCCTATACTTTTTAATATTGTCAGAAGAGCGAAATCTTCTTAAATTTTTTCTATCCTTTTGGTTATCTATTTTTGTTTTGTTTTGTATAATATCTTTTATGATAATCTTGTAAAATTCATTCCTTAAATAAAGATATTATATCTTGTATCATTTAAACTTCAATAATATCACGTAAACAAAAGATATAATATCCATTACCTTAAATA
>JAGGYO010000188.1 GCA_021162505.1 bacterium | reverse complement strand
TTCATAAATAATAAATGCTGAAAATGAGAATAGTTAATAGTATAAAGTTCTAAATAACAAGCTTTAAGCCATGGTCTTTTCGCTTGTCATTATGAGTGAGGTGCCTGGCTCACTGTGTTTGTGTGCCTGGCTCCGAAAAACCGTAATAATCTCATTTCTTCATTGTTTCTTTTAAATCCGTTTAATCTGTCTAATCTGTGGTTAAAATTATTACTTAAATACTGGATTATCGGATCAAGTCCGATAATGACGGGAAATAATGAGATTCCTACGCTTCGCTCTGAATGAAATGCAACTCTGAATGAGATTGCGACGGTCATTTCATTCCCTCGCATGACCTTGTCACTTTTGAACCTTTAAACTGTCAACATAGCATTATTTAATAAGCATAGCATCGCCATAGGAATAGAAGCGATATTTATTTGAAATGGCATGTTTATACGCCTTCATTATCTTATCATATCCTGCAAAAGAAGAAACAAGTACCAAAAGTGATGTATACGGCAAATGAAAATTTGTGATCATTGCATCCACCACTTTGAATTCAAACCCGGGATAAATATAAAGATCACAAAATCCTTTTAATATCTTTTGCTCATTCTTAAAAACATATTCCAGGGTTCTTACAGATGTGGTACCAACTGCAAAGACCTTATTGCCTTTGGTTTTAGTATCATTAATAGCATCTATCACCTCTTGCTTTATCTCAAAATATTCAGAATGTATCTTAAAGTCCCTAATATCCTTAACATTCATTGGAGCAAATGTACCATACCCCGTATGAAGTGTTAAATATTCTATATTTACACCTTTTTCATTTAATTTCTTTAACAATTCTTGATTAAAGTGCAAACCGGCAGTCGGAGCTGCAACCGCACCTGTATTTTTGGCATACACCGTTTGATAACGCTTTTCATCAATAGATTCATCTTCTCTTTTTATATATGGTGGAAGCGGAACATGACCATATTTTTGAGAAAAATTTAAAAAATCTGTGTTCAAATGAAATCGAACTAATACTTTACCTTCACCTTTTTTTTCAAGGATCTCAGCATAATTATTCATATCATATTCAATTATTGTTCCGGCATTCAAGCGTTTATAAGGTCTGGAAAGACATAAAAAAGTATTTTCCACGGCATCTTTAATAAAATCCATTATCAAAAGTTCGATCTTTGCACCGGTATCTTTCTTTTTCCCAAAAAATCTTGCTTTTATTACTTTTGTATCATTTACTATGAGCAGATCACCCGCTCTGAAATATTCAATTATATCTTTAAAATATTTATCTTCAATTTGAGCATTTTTTTTATTTAATACAAGTAATTTGGAAAGGGATCTTTTTTCGCTTGGATATCTTGCAATAAATCCCTCAGGCAAAATATAGTTGTAATCTTCTAATTTGTAAAAATAACTATTTTGATTTTTCATTTATTAAAAAAAATTATCATTATATATATTTTGGCGAATATTCCCATATTTATTTTGGATTTAGTATCCACAGTGTCAACCATCGTCACTATTTTAATTTCAAAATTCTATTGATCTTGGCACGGTCAAAACCCACAATGGGTTTATTACTGCCGATCTTAATTACAGGTACGCCTGTTTGTCCGGTCATTCTTACAAGATCCCGCGCTGCACTTTGGCTTTTTTCCACATTCACTTCACGAAAAGGTATCTTATAAGCTCTTAAATAATTCTTTACGGAATGACAGTGCGGACAGCGAGATGTTGTGAAAACCAGTATTTTCGGATATTTTACTGCTGTGCTCATACCTCTTCTCCATTTAGTATTACCTTGTAATTTATCTCAGCTGTCCTTCTCATCATTTCACTTATGGAACAGTATTTTTTTTGTGAAAGGTCCACCGATCTTCTTAGTGCTTCCGGTTTAATATCCCCTTCTGCAATATACGACAAATCGATCTTTGTATATACCTTTGGATGTTCCGGTGCCCTCTCAAAATTCTCCACTACAACCTTGAATGAATTGGGTATCTGTCTTTTTTTCTGCAATATAGACATTGCGTCCATACCAGTGCAACCGATCAATGACATTAACAATAATTGCATTGGTTTGGGACCTATGCCGTCATTTGAATCCATTATTATTCCGTGATTATCGAGGTCCTGCCCTGTAAATCTGAGACCTTCATTTGTCCATTTTGCTTCGATCATTTTACACTCCGTTTTATTTTTATCGTATTATAATATTTTAAACTAAAAAAATCAAGTTTTCTTTAAAATTTATTTCTGTTTTTCACGGAATAATTCGTACTAAGCCACCAGTACTAAGTTCTAGTTAAAACCAAAATAAATTAATTATCATTCTAAGGTTTATCCAAAGAACCTAGAAAAAATTTGTATTCGCTCAATGATAAGTAGAATGTCATTCCTGTAAAAACAGAAATTCTTATTTTGAAAGATTCAAAGCATTAACCTGGCACCTTTTTTTTAAACACTGATTTGACAGTTGAAAAAATTAAGCTAATAACAATGGCTGAAAGTAATAAGTTAAATAAAAGGTTCTGTTTTTCTATTATAAGGATAGCATAAAATATTGATATTAAAATTACATTCATAATCTGGCAAGTGATATATGCTATTGTTAGCCATTTTTTATATTTAAAATAACTGAATAAACC
>JAGGYO010000350.1 GCA_021162505.1 bacterium | reverse complement strand
TAAATGTTACCACGGGAGCGTTCCAATTTTTACTTTCTTTTTCTAATATTTTAAGGATACTCTTTATATCTAATTTGTTCACTGTAAAAGTATATCATAAAAATTGAAAATATTAAAGATACTCTTTTTAACCTTTTCTTTTGATCAATATGAGAGGAAGCAATAAAGTAAAGGGTAAAAGAACGAGCATTGCTAACAAAATATGGGGCAATCCTATTTTAGGAATTGACGGAAATGAGAGGTTCGTAGAGTCAATTTTATTAAAAAAAGACATAACTTTTCCTCCGAACATAAAAATAATGGACAATATTATTGCTTCAGTGGAAGTACCCCAAATAATGCCTTTTTGTAAAAGCGCTCTCTTTTCATTTTGAAATTTCTTTTCTTCTCTCATTAGAGCAAGATTTAATTTTTTTTCATAAGGGATTCCCGGCTCTGTCATTATATTATCCAGTTTAACAATGCCTTTCAGTAATTTTTCACATTTTTTACATGTCTTTGCATGGATATTTAATATTAGAGATCGTTCCGTGTGATGTTTAAAAGTAGATGTATTTTTAAGTGCCGGGAACAGGACTTGAACCTGCACGGAGTTAACCCCCACATGGACCTGAACCATGCGCGTCTGCCAATTTCGCCATCCCGGCATAAGCTAATTATACTAAAATTTCTGAAAATATGCAAAGACAAATAGGCAAAAACAGGTTTCCTATTAAGAACTGCGTATTATGTCATATAAATAACACAAAATGCATGGAACGACATACGCTATATGAGGTCTTTTATGAACTTTCACCTTATGAACATCGGGTTGTAAAAAAAAGGATTTTATGGTAAAATTTCCCTTATGGATATAGCATTATTTATTCTTTTGAATATTGGATCTCTTTACTTTTTATATCACCACAAAGAGGCAATCCACAGAACTATCTTTTTTATGGTGCTATCCATAATATTTCTCATAATTACTGGGACTTTTAATTCCGGTGGTGTCAATTTCTACTTTATGCTTATTTTAGCATTGATCATTGGAGTATTTGTCTTTGATCTATACGATATATTGCTCTACCTTTTAATATATTTACTATCTGCCATAACACACATACTTACATGGAATATCTTGGAATTTATCTTAACCATCCTTGGGATTTTCTCTCTGCTCGCTTTTAAAAGATATTTCATTTCTCAATATTTTCCCCGCACCCAAACTAATTTTGATTTTAAATCACATATAATCAATTTTGAGGAAAAGACCGAAAGTGCTCTCCTAAAAAAATTTGAGAAACATCTTGATGAGAAAATAGATCTTTTAAAGAAAAGAGATAATGATATTTTGTTTTTCATGTATAGGGTAAGTGGAAATAAGATCGAACTCTATAAAAGTAATGACAAGAAATTGCTGAAGGGAAAGCTGCCATACAGATCTATTCCTATTTTAAATAATGTGATATCAAAAAATACGATATATAAGAGCGGGATTTTAGAGGATAAAGGCAAGGAACTTTTGATCTTCAATATCCCTTTAGAGATACAGGGACTTATTATTCAGCCGGTGGTCTTGAACAATAGAACAAGAGCAATATTAGGCATCGTTACAAGCAATGGGAGTATTTTTAAGAAATATAGAGAATTTTATGAACATAGTTTATCCGAAATTGATCTTTTTTTTCAAGAGATCGGACATTTAAGGAAACTCCTTTGGGACAAAGAAGAATTCAAATTCTTTTATGAAGCCCTGGAACGATTAAATAAACAGGGTAAAATACCCAGCATTGCAAAAACAGTTCATGAGCTTTTAAGTAAAATGATCCATGTAGAAAAATACAATTTCATTGAAGTATCTCCCGAATATTATAAAGCAATCTATGCTTCTAATACGGATGTTATTTTAAATAAATGGCTTGCTCTCACACCCAATCATTTCCTTTCGGCTACATTGATAAAGGACGAAGTAAATATTTTAAAGGTTGAGCGTAACTCGCCTATTTCATTAAACTTTTCCGGTTCTTTGAAGAGTTTACCCGGCACAGATCATGTTATCACCATTCCAATTAAAACGAAGATAGACAAAAATTATATTGCAGTAATAGAAGCAAATAAATCCGGTAAGATTTCCAAAAATGAATTGAAGATGTTCAATATCTTAAAGGAAAATCTTGAACAGATAATTGAGAACCGATTATTATTGGAGAAATTTTCGTCCCTTGCTAATAGGGACGGTCTAACCGGACTTTATAACCATAAAAAGATCCAGGAGATCTTATTGGATATTATAGAGAAATATCAAGGTACTCCAAAAGAATTTTGTGTATTCATGCTGGATATTGACCATTTTAAAATATTTAATGATACTTACGGACATAAGGTCGGTGATATTGTATTAAAAAAGGTTTCAAATATTCTCTCTAAGACCGTAAAGGATAAGGATTATTGCGGGCGTTACGGTGGAGAAGAATTCATTGCCATTATACAGGATGTAAATTTAGAAAAGGGTATAGATGTTGCTCAGCGTATTAGAAAAAATATTGAAAATAGTCATTTGGATGTTGGGAAAGAAGTTACAAAGATCACGGTAAGTATCGGTGTCGCCCATTTTCCTGAACATGGACAAGACAAGGAAACCTTAATAAAAAAGGCCGATAGAGGTCTATATAAAGCAAAAGATCACGGTAGGAACCGTGTTGACATTATAGAGTAGGAGATATATATGGGATATTTTAATAACTATGAACCCAAAAAAGTTGTTTCAGAACTTGACAAATACATTGTAGGACAAAATGATGCTAAGAAGGTTGTTTCAATTGCATTAAGGAACAGATGGAGAAGAAAACAACTCTCCCCACAAATGCAAAGAGAGATCTATCCTAAAAACATCATAATGATCGGACCCACCGGTGTAGGTAAAACTGAGATAGCAAGAAGATTGTCGCAACTTACCGGATCTCCTTTTATAAAATTGGAAGCAACAAAATTCACCGAAGTGGGTTATGTGGGTAGAGATGTAGAATCAATGATACGAGATCTAGTTGAGATAGGGATAAATATCGTTAAGAACGAAAAGGTTAAAATTGTAGAAAAGAAAGCAAGAACATTGGCAAAAAAGAGAATCATTGCTGCAATATTAGGTGCAGGAAGTATTGATGGTGAAGAAAATAAAGCAAGAGAATTTGTAAAAAGTAAATGGGAAAAAGGTGAGTTTAATAATAAGGAAATTGAGGTTGAGGTAAAAGAAATGAAACCCATGCCTAAGATCGAATATTTTTCAAATCAAGGTGCCGAAGAAATAGATTTCTCATTTTCCGATATATTCAAAGGAATGTTCAAGAGCGGTGATAAGAAAAAAAGAAAAATGAAGGCAAAAGATGCTTATGAAATGTTCCTTGATGAAGAGAAAGAAAAACTAATAAACAGGGACGATGTTATCTTGGAAGCAAAAAACAGGGTTCAGAACGAAGGCATTGTTTTTATAGATGAACTAGATAAAATAGCAGGAAATTATTCAAATTCAAGCGGACCGGATATTTCAAGAGAGGGAGTTCAAAGAGATCTATTACCCCTTGTTGAGGGAACAAAAGTAAATACAAGGTACGGGGTTATAGATACAGCACATATCCTTTTTATTGGCGCTGGAGCTTTTAATGTGTCCAAACCCTCTGATCTGATCCCTGAACTTCAGGGTAGATTCCCCTTAAGAGTGGAGTTATTGCCTCTAACGGCAGACGATTTTAAAAGGATACTCGTAGAACCCGAGAGCTCATTGATCAAGCAATATATTGCGCTTTTAGGTACTGAGAACCTTGATTTAAAATTTACCAAAGATGGGATCAATGAGATCGCAACTTTTTCATATACATTGAATCAGACACGAGAAAATATTGGAGCAAGAAGATTGTTCACCGTTATGGAGTATATTCTTGAGGATACTTCTTTTAATGTTCCTTATAATAATGAAAAATTAAAAATAGATAGAAAATTCGTTCAAGCAAAACTGGCAACCATGAAGCAAAAAGAGGACCTTAGCGATTATATTCTATGAATCTAATAATAGACGGATATAATCTCTTATTTAAAATGTTCAAAAATGAGGAATTTACAAAAGGTAGAGAGCTTGTTATTGAAAAAATACAGGCGTTTTCAGCTTTAAGAAAAGATATCACTGTATTCCTTTATTTCGATGGCAATGAAAAAAATGAAAAAGAGGAAATGTCCGGGAATATCCATTTGATATATACTAAAAAAGGCAAAAGTGCTGATATAGAAATGGTAAAGAAAATTGGGGAAAACCCTGAGAGTTCTATTTTGGTCTCATCAGATAGAGCGGTATTTTCAAAAGCCACAAATAAGGGCTGTGCAGTCCTTTTCTGTGAAGAATTTATTGGTATTTTAAAAGCAAAATTAGAGGATTCGGAATTTAAGTACTTTTTCCGCAATAAAAAGAATGAATCCAAAAGAAAGGAGTTTATAAAATGGTTGCTCCGGTAAATTTTCTTGATTATGTTGAACTTTATTTGAAAGCCGGATATGGTGGAGATGGAACGGTTGCATTTTTGCAGGAATCACATCGAGCAAAGGGTGGGCCCGCAGGCGGTGATGGTGGGGATGGAGGAAATGTGATCATTTCCTCGGATAAAAATATAAGGTCTTTAAGTAAATTCAGGTTCGTACATCATTTAAAAGCCGCCAGCGGCGAACACGGCGGCGGAAAAAGCAAAAAAGGTAAAAGAGGTGAAGATCTTGTTATAGGGGTTCCAATAGGAACTATTATTTATAATGAAGATCATGAAAAGATCTATGATTTTACAAAAGATAAAGAAGAAGTAATTTTACTAAAGGGCGGAAAAGGCGGCTTCGGTAATGCAAGGTTTAAATCTTCAAGAATGGTAAAGCCCTCATTTGCTTTGAAAGGTGAAGAAACAGATGAACAAAAATATATAGTTGAGCTGAAACTCCTTGCGGATATTGCTTTGGTAGGTTTTCCAAATGCAGGCAAATCAACTCTTATCTCAAAGATATCCAATGCAAAGCCCAAGATTGCTAACTATCCATTTACCACGCTGACACCTCATCTTGGCATTGTTTTTTTAAAGAACGGACATGATTTTATCGTAGCAGATATACCCGGATTGATAGAGGGAGCACATGAAGGCAAAGGAGTTGGTCATAGGTTTCTAAAACATATTGAAAGATGCCGGATAATGGTCTATTTATTAGACCCTGATAATAAAGAAGAGAGAAATCTTATTAAGCAAAAGCAAAAATTGGAGAATGAGCTGCGGGCTTTTAACAAGAACCTTGTTGAAAATAGGTCGATCATAGCCGTTAATAAAATTGATCTTTTGACTGAAGAGGAGATAAAGAAATTGGGAAAACAATTTTCTGAAACTCCGGAGTTCATTTCGGCAAAAAATAAGATAAACTTAAATAAACTATTGTATAAAATGGATGAAGAATTACAAAGCATTCCAATAGAAAACACCCGTAGCGATGCAAACAAAAAGCATATAGTTTATAAAAAAGAAGCCCTTGTCAAAGAGGTCATTGTAAAAAATAATGTATTTTACATTTACGGAAAGATCGAAAAAGATGTTAAAAGATTGAATTTTGAACAATATGATACCATATACTTTTTTAAGCGTTATTTGAAACTTAATGGTATTGATAAAATACTCAGAAAAAGCGGTATTCGAGATGGTGATATTGTAGTAATAGGAAAGATGGAATTTACTTATATTGAGGAGGACTAAATGGAACCTGTATTTTCATCTCAACAAATGAAAAATATTGATGAGAGAACAATTAAGAATTATAAGATAAGCGGGGATATTCTTATGGAAAATGCTGCCCGTTTTTCCTATGAAATGATCAAGGACATTGTCAAAGAAAAGGCAATAGTAATTTGCGGGAGCGGAAATAATTCGGGGGACGGATATGGTATTGCCAGGCAATTATTTACCCGCGGCATAGAGGTAAAGATATATAAAAATAACACTCCAAAAGCAGACGCGGCAAAAAGAAATTACACTATTTGTAAGAAACTTAACATTCCCATGTATCCATATGAAAAAATATTAGGGCTCTCCATTAGGGATCATCTTATTGTTGATGCTATTTTCGGTACAGGGCTAAATAAAGCGGTCCAAGGAGCATATAAGGATATAATTAATTGGATAAATGAGCAAAAAAGTGATAATTTCATACTTTCCATGGATATTCCCTCGGGATTAGATGCAAATAGCGGGAAAATATTGGGGACTTGTGTAAAAAGTCAGATGGTTACTACATTTGGTGCATATAAAAGGGGGTTTTTTCAAAATGACGGGGCAAAGTTTTATAAGAGAGCATTTTTGGATAATATTACCACACCGCCAAGATTTCTGGATTCTAAAGTAAACACCTTTGATCTTCCCGTATTGAAAGAGTATGACCTCGGTTTTAATAAATACGACCGTGGAAAAGTGGGTATAATTTCCGGAAGCGAACATTATAAAGGAGCTCCCATAATTTCATCTGTGGGATCACTGAAAAGCGGGGCAGGAATGTTTTATGCCATAATACCCGAAAGTATTGAGGTAACCGGATTTCCTCCGGAGATCATTGAAGTAAAATTCCCGCAAAAAGCCGGATATTTTTCACCGGAGATAGGGAAAGAAAATATTGAATTTTTACAAACATTAGATGTAATTATCCTTGGTCCGGGTATGGGCAAAACAAAAAATATTGAAAAGTTCATAGAGAATTTACTGCAATACTACAATGGAAAGGTCGTAATTGATGCTGACGCGATTTTACCTGCCTTTAATTTCATTAAAAACAATAAACCGCAATTTGAATATATAATAACCCCCCATTTGGGTGAATTCGGTAAGATCTTCCCGAAAGAAGATGATATTTTTGAAGCAATGAAAAAATTTACAAAAAAATTCAAAATGCCTGTTTTGGTCAAGGGTCAATTTGCATATTTCGCAGATGGCTTAGGTGAGATATATATTCAGCCGCATGCATCTGCATATATGTCTAAAGGCGGAACAGGAGATGGCCTTGCAGGATTATTGGGTGGTTTGTGGGCACAGGGTTATTCCTTGCATGATGCAGTCAATTTGGCTACATACTTAATTGGGCGAACCGCTGAATTATTAGAAGAAAAAAACGAGATCACTAATATTCATATTACAAAGATACTTGATAAATTGGATCTTGCCATAAAAGAACTATGAATGAAATTGAATTTGTAGAGATATTGAAGAAAAGTTTCTTAAAAAATGATGAACTACTAAGGACAGGGATCGGAGATGATTGTGCTATTATTCAAGGACCCAAGGGTTTGAATTATTTAATAACCGGTGATGGACTTAACGAAGAAAGTCATTTTTTAAAAAATGAATCTTTGGAAATGGTATTTAGTAAATTATTCGTCAGAAATATTTCTGATATATATGCAATGGGAGGTGTTCCAAAATTCGGAATGATATTCAGCAGTATGAAAAAAGATGATACAAAAAATTCAATTCCCATAATAAAGAGATTATCCAAAACTTTCAATATAAATATCATTGGCGGGGATTTTAATTATTCGGCAAAAAAGAGATTGACTATGATCATCATTGGAATACAAAAGGAAAGATATCTCTATAAAAGATCAAATGCTAAAATCGGTGATAATGTTTATCTATCGGGATATACAGGATTATCTTATTTCGGTTTAAAGGCTATAAAAGAAAATATAGACGGATTTGAATTTTTAAAAAACCACTACCATTATTTTTCATTACCCAAAAAAAAATTTCTCGCAAGATATATAGAAAATAAAGATATAAATAGCGCCATTGATATATCGGACGGTTTAATTGCCGATGCCCAACGCATTGCAAGTGGATCAAATGTAAGGTTGCACTTAGAACAAAAAAACATCCCCATACACAAAGAGATCCGTAAATTTGCTGATTTCCTGAATATAAACCCGAACAATGGTGTAATCTCAGGTGGTGATGACTATGAGATCCTTTTTACTTCACCTAAGATACTTGACTTTGCACATCTTATTGGTGAAGTAATAAAGGGGAAGGGCGTTGAAATTGACCACCTCCGTGTAAAAAATAGAAATGACTATTTTAATTGATAGTTTTACCTCAAAGGGCGAAGAAGAAACAATTGAAATTGCAAGGGGAATTGCCAATAAATATGAGTTTAAAACAATTGGACTATCCGGTGATCTTGGCGCGGGAAAAACGATTTTTTGTAAAGGTTATTTTTCAGCATTCGGCGTTTTACCGGAGAATATTGTTTCTCCCTCATTTAATATCGTAAATATATACATAAATGATAAAAAAGAATATTTTCATATTGACCTATATAGATATTCTCATTTTGAAGATGATTTCGGATTTTGGGATATAATATCTTCGGGAAATTATGTATTGATCGAATGGGCGGAAAGATTGGGAAAAGATATTAGAGAATTGGATCTATTGATAGAGATCAAGAAATTGAATGAAAATAAACGCTTGATCAATGTATATAAATTTGAAAAATGATATCACATAATATTTTGCTTTTTCTCATTAAAACATTTTCTATAATGTTCGTGGGATTCATCATCTTCAGATATTTCATTTCAAAGAAATACCTTTCTGTGCTTAGCAAATTATTTGTTGAATTTCTTATTCCCGCACTCATCTTGAATAAATTCATACTCCATTTTAATATGACCCTTTTAAAGGATTACTGGTACATTCCCCTTTTCACATTATTTGTACTTTTCCTATCTTATATAATGTCGTTATTTTTAAGAAAAGCCATGAAGATCAAATTTTTATCGGAATTCACCGCCATGCTGACTTTTACAAATGCAGGATATCTTGTTTTACCTATAATTTTGGAAATTTTTAGAGATACTTCAAAGAACGATGCTATCATTTTTAATTTTATGTATACCCTTTTGGTAAGCTTTTTATTATGGTCACTTGGCGTTTATCTTATCACAGGAAAGAATAAAAAGATTGATATAAGATCATTGCCAACCCCATTTATTATAACTATTCTTGCCATTATATTGGCAGTTATCAATACGAAAAAGATTATACCTCCCTTTGTATTCAAATCCTTGAATATTTTGGGTTTAATCGGTGTTTACGGCATCATGCTCGTATTGGGAGGCATATTATCACAGATCCCATTTAATAAAACGAAAGTATATGGTAAAGAGACCCTTCGTTTTGTTATAATAAAAAATTTCCTTTACCCTTTGATCTTTCTGGGCATACTTCATTTTATTCACTTGAACAGTGTATTGAAAGCAGTCCTTTTTATGGTTACTATTACACCGCCGGCAACAAATTTAGCTATTATTTCAGAGAGATACCCCATAAACAAGAGAGGACATGATTATATATATAGTTCAATATTTTGGTCTTATGTAACTTCAATTATTTCTATTCCAATATTTCTGATAATTTATTTTATGGTCCCTCTGTAGTAATTTCAATACCGGAAAGTTTGAATTGAAAGGTCAGTTCAACATCAATATCGCCAACAGCTTGATCTCCTTGGATTGCTGGAGTAAATCTACATCTTTTTGCTGCATTCAGGGCAGCTTTGTCCAAAGCATCTGCTCCAGAGCTTTTAAATAAACGGACCTTTACAACATTTCCGCCTTCATCCAGCGTACAGACAATCTTTGTTGTGCCTTCCAGACCCATTGTTCTTGCTATCTCCGGATACGCGGGTATATTCTTGTGAACTACCATTGGAGGAATGATAGCACCTACATCTATATTCGAAAGGGTTTCATCATCTTCTATCATATCCCTTGGGATTTCAGGTAATTGATCTTCATCGATTTTCGGATCCGGAACAGCTTTTGGGATTGGTCTATTTCTCGGTTTATAGATATTATTTGTCTTTTTTATTTTTTTCTCATCCATCTTCTTTTTGGGAATAACATAATTTAAAGGTTTAAATATTTTTCGGTGTTTATTGGGATCATATACCTTGGGTTTGCCGCCAAAATTCCTTACGCCCACAAAAAGCAAAACATGAAATAGCAGGGCAAGTCCAATTGCTATGAGCATATTTTTCTTTTCCTGCTTATCTTCTTCAAAAAGGTCTTTTTTTAATGTATCTAACATGGACATAATATTCTCCTATTGTGGGTTGCTCATATCTTTTTCAAAATTGAAATCTTCCATGGATTCGTCTGTGGACTGGAAAGCAATATTATCCACACCACCCAGTAATATTTCATCAATGATGTCAATTAAATACTTATAAGGTGCTCTGGGAGCAACCTTGATAATAACAAAAATGTCCTTTTTAATAAGTTTCCTCGCTTGGACATTGACCCTTATCTGATCCAATTGATCACTGGGAATGGGCATTCCGTCAAAGGTTACATTAAAATTCTCGTCAACAATGATCTCTATATTTTTAGAGTCCAAAGAAACTTCCTTTGTAGAATCCGGTAATTGATATTTAAGTCCTTGCTCTTGAGAAAAAACAGTAGTGAGCATGAAAAAGATAATAAGCAAAAATGCGATATCAGACATTGATGATGCGGGAATTTCAGTACTGGGTTTATTTTTTTTCTTTATTTTCATTATATCACCTACTTCTGCTTGAATTTAACTGCAAGAGAAACTTTAAAGACCAAGCTATCTCGTACGAGATCAAGGATCTTTTTAATATAGAAATATGGAACGCTTTCGTCAGATTTCAGCACAACGGAAATATTCGGATTTCTCATTTTTTTTATCATGAGCTGCTGAGTTAGATTATCCAGAGGATATTTTTTACCTTCTACATATACAAAGCCGTCCTTATAATCGTCTTTGTTCAGAGCGATATGCATAACATTTTGATCGAGGACTTTTGGTTTCGTAGCTTCGGGAAGTGTAATATTCAAGCCCTGTTCTTTATTAAAGACGGTGGTAACCATAAAGAAGATTATGAGTAAAAAAGCTATGTCTGACATTGATGATGCCGGGATCTCGGTACTCGGTTTTCTTCTCTTGGCTAACTTCATTATTTATTCAACTCCTTTTCTTCAATAATTTCCAATAATACCGTTGATGATTCTTGAATATCAAAGGTAAATCTATCCAGAAAATTAACAAAAAAGTTATACATAACAAGCACCGGTGCAGCGATCAATAGTCCTGTTGCGGTTGTGATCAATGCTTCGGAAATACCTGATGCAACAACGGATGGATCTCCCATGCCGGCGGATGCCAAGTTTTTAAAAGCCCCGATCATACCTGTAACGGTTCCGGTAAACCCAAAAATAGGGGCAAGCGAAACAACTGTTGCAAGCCAGACAAGTCCCTTTTCCAAATTGGATAGTTCTAATGTAGCGGCGGCTTCCATGGTCTTTTCTATCATATCTCTCTTTTCCTGGGATTTGATCTTTAAACTTGAAATCTTTTCAAGATCTGAATATTTTACAAGACCCTCATGAAGAACCTTTGCCACAGGACCCTTTGTTTGTTCACAAAGATCCAATGCTGCTTCAAATTTGCCTTGCTCTAATAAATCAATAAGCATTCCCAAGAATTGTCTTGTATTTATTTTTTTCTTTAAAAAAGTAATTAACCTTTCAAAAAAAATAAATAATGCAAAAATGGACAATGCTAAAAGGACCCACATTATAGGTCCGCCTTCTTTAAAATAACTTACTAATGCTCCCATTGTTGACTCCTGTTATATTTCTTAATTTAAAATGTCAGATCAATACCGGCCTTCGCTCTTGAAGGGGTACTGTATGCCCTTGCCGTGCCGTCTGCATATAATGCCGTAATATTTCTCGTATTGAATAAATTGGTTATTTCAAAATATAAACGATATTTCAATCCGAACCATTTCATTGGCAGATACTTGAATAATGTTGCATCAATTCTTTTGTAGATAGGAAATCTTGCATCATTGACAAGTCCTTTTTTATTGCCGTCAACGGATGTATATGGTTCTCCCGTATGCCAATAGCCGATGGCATTTACACCTAGATCTCCATTATTATACTGGAATTGGAAAACAAGATTATGAGTAATATCCCAATCAAGCGGGAACTCCTTTGGAGGCAGTACAGAAATGGAAATATACGGGTTTGAAGATGTACCTTTGGCATCTGATAATGTATAAGCCAATCTCCATGAATAATTGTTTCCAAAAGCTTTTGTAAATTGAAATTCCAGTCCTTGAGAATATGAATGATCGGCATTCATGGGCATATCTCTATCATTGCCATTCAATCTTGAATTGCCGGCTACGAATTTTACAAGGTCGCTTGTATTTTTATAATATGCACTAATGCTCATTTTGAGAAGATCTGACAATAAATAATCTATCCCATATTCGAAATTAACTGAATTTTCGGCATCAAGATATTGATTATTGCTCTGATCCTGTACTTGATCATATTTTTCTTGAAGAACATACATTGCAGCAGGCGGTTGGTAAAATATACCGTAATTGAATCTGAATTTTGTTCTTGGATTAATTGCGAATGTCATGAACATTCTCGGTGAAAACTGTGATTTTGCATATTGCCTTCTATCGTATCTTAAACCGAGGTTCATAACAAGATCCTGATCCCAATCCATTAAATCCAATAAATAAAATGCTTGTTCATCCATATATCTGTGAAATTCATCTCTATAACTGTCCGCTTCCCCGGGGTATGACCTATAGTTTTCACTAATATCAAATAAGGAATAACTGAATCCTGTTTTAATCTGATGAACAGTATTCAATTGGTTAACAACATCAGTTTTAATTGAATATTGAACGGATGTTCTATCTTCATAAACCGGATAATCTCTATCTTCCGGTTCATAACTCCAATCATATTCCCAAGGCTCTTTATCATGAACGCTGAGCTTGATATTATTCATAAATCTATAAATAAATATCTGATAGAAAAGAGATGACGAGATCGTATGATCCCATTCTAAATTGTATTGAACATTGTTTTGAAATTGCGTGGGTTGATTATCAACATTTTCCGTAGCATACGCTGAAGGAGCCATAATATTAATATAAGCCCTGGAGTATTGAAATCCAAGTTTTACCTTTAATTTTGGACTGATCTGTAAGGTAAGTTTAGATGAAGTATCGATAAAGTCTTCCCACGGCCAATGCAAATAATCCTGCTTATCATCCGAACCGTAATATCCGTCAAGGAATTTGTCCAGATTTATCTTTGTATTATGATACGGATCTGATAGCCATTTAAGGTCGGATATAAATCTGGAACCTGATGTATAAAATGAAAGAAATGGAAATTTCTTATCTTTACCAAAAATAGAGATAGGACCGCCAAGTTCCCATTGCATATCCTTATCACCTTGATCCGCAGTATCCCAAATCATTTTTCCCGTATAATAAGAGAAACTTCCTGACATTTTCCTACCACCTTCTTTGGTAACAACATTTATAATACCGGATAGTGCGCCACCGTATTCTGCGGAAAATCCACCCGTCTTGATTGAAATACTCTTGATTGAGTTGGTATTCAATGTTCCGCCGAATGTTCCGGTTACCGGATCCCTAATTGTCATACCGTCCACCATATAGTTTACCTCATCGGAACGGCCGCCACGAATATGAAGCTGCCCCCCGCTGCCGACAACACCCGGAACGGTTTGTGCCATTCTGAAAAAATCAGGTACCGGTGCATCCTTGAGCTCATCTTCACTGATCTCTGTCTCGCTAACACCAACCTCTCTTTTTATTAGTTTCCTTGTTGCTGTAACTTTAATAGTACCACCGGATATGCCCTTTTTTTTCATTTTAGCTGTTCCAAAGGGATATGTTGAATCGGTTCCAACGGCGATACCGGTTTTCAGGTAATCTTCATAGCCCACATAGGAGATAGCTATGGAATAAAAACCCATGGGAATACCGGTCATAAAAAAATCGCCATTTTCATCTGTTTCTGCTTTAGAAGCAAGTTCAACCAAAATAACCCTGGCCTTGACCAATGGTTTTTTCGTCTTTGCGTCTATTACCCTACCTTTTATATTCCCTGTATTTCCAGCAAAAATAGGACCAGAGAAAAGCGCAAGAATGAGAACTAAGGAAAGAAGTATATATTTCTTCATCCATACCTCCTAATTATTGCATATTATATCAAAATTATTTTTTTTTGTCAATATAAAATTGAATAAATTTAATAAAATATCGTATAATGGAATATATGAAATCAAAAGAGATTATTAAAAGGTGGACTTTCTACCTAAAACCTGAGTTATTTTCACTATTCCTCGGATTGCTAATGTTGCTTGTATCAACCGCCCTTTCCATTATTGCTCCACTTTTTTTAAAATCTATTATTGATGAGGGTATCCTTGGTAAAAATATGAATATTTTAACACGATCCTCAATTTTTTATTTTGCTCTCTATTTAGTTATGTTCTACATAAATTACAAACTTGCCATTATCATGGAAAAATTGGGACAAAATATTATGATCCGTATAAAAAGCGATACATTTAATAAGATACTAAAAAAACCATATTCTTTTTTTCAGGAAAATACCGAAGGAACCCTTATATCCCGTGTTGAGAACGACGGAGAATCTATTAGACAGCTATTCACATCTAATACCATTACCTTAATATCCGATTCTCTTATGCTTATAGGCATCATTTTTATAATGTTGAAGATAAATGCAAAACTTTTCCTCTATATTTTGATTTTTATCATCCCCTTCCTTTTACTAACGGTAATCCTATACAGTAAATTTGCCCGACCGCTTTTTAAAAAATTTCGTGAGGCAATTGCAAAACTATCATCGTTTGTAGTGGAGTACTTTAAAGGTATGGAAATCGTAAAAATATTCAATCGTCTCGATATTGTAAAGAATAAATTAAAGGATTTAAATCATTATTACTATAAAACAGGTTTTACAGCAGAAGCGTTGAATATTTACTTTTATAATTCCATCACCATGCTGCAGATAATTGGTATTGCAATTATTTTGTGGTTCGGGGGGAAACTTGTACTCATCGGAGCAGCGACCTTTGGGACCCTGGTATTATTTATTAATTATATGAGACAATTCTTTCAGCCCATTCTTCGTCTTGCCAATCAAATAGGTTTTATTGAAAAAGCAAAGGCGTCAAGTGAACGAATATTTGAATTGCAAAAAGACATGGATAATCTTGAATTCAAAGGCGAGAGAAACCCTACCTTTGAAAATATTATTGAATTTAAAAATGTATGCTTTTCATATGATAAGAAAAAGGAGGTATTGAAAAACATTAATTTGACCATTAAAACAGGGAGTAAAATTGCCATTGTCGGGAGAACCGGCGGCGGGAAAACCACACTTATAAAATTACTATTAAAACTGATCTCCCCCGATAAAGGTGAAATTTTAATTGACGGTATCAATATAGGAGATATAAATACAGAAAAATGGAGAAAATTTATCGGTTATATCTCACAGGACATTTTTTTATTTCCTGGAACCCTATTAGACAATCTGAAATTTTTTGATAATTCCGTTTCTCAAAGTAAAGTGCTTAATATGTGTAAAAAGATCGGTATAATGGATATTATAGAAAGAACGGATAAGGGATTGAATTCACGGGTCTCGGAAGGTGGTAAAAATTTTTCAAAAGGGGAGCAGCAATTATTGAACATTGTTCGTGCATCAATTTTTAAACCGAAGATCTTTATTCTTGATGAAGCAACTTCAACTATTGATGCAAAATATGAAAAAAAGATCGTTGATGCTCTAAAATATATTGCAAAAGATACCACTATGATCGCCATAGCACACCGAATTTCTACCATTAAGGATTCTCAAACAATATTTGTAATCAGGAACGGAGAAATCGTGGAAAGAGGTACACATACTGAATTGCTGGCAAAAGGCAACATTTATAAGAACTACAGTGATATAATGGAAAACAATAATGAAGGATAATAAAAAATATTTTGATTTTATAGTTGATCGTTGGAAACCTTATTGGAAGTTTTCAATTTTTCTCACATTCTTTACCCTTTTAAATACTGCCATTGTTCTATACTATCCCTATTTATTAAAATATATTATTAACGGATTACAAAACCATATTGAACCGGAAATTTTAAAAAAATATGTGATTCTCTTGGTCCTATCAGGAATAGGCATTGCCATTGTATATTCAATCTTACAGCAAAGCCGATTGAAGATGAACTTAATATTTGCAAATGAGACCCGAGACAGAGCATTTACAAAATTTTTCACATATAAAAATGTTTTTTTTCAAGATTTTGATTCGGGGGATATTTCTACACGCCTTGTTGTTGATAATGAGAGTTTGTCCTGGTTTTTATCATCAGGTATATTTCGCGGGATAGAGGGCTTGTTCCTGGTTGTTTTTGGAACTATCATTCTATTGCAAATGAACATTATTTTGACCGTTATTTCAATGGTTCCTTTATTTTCAATTATAGTGATCCTTCTTTTTACCACTGAAGAAAAATTGAGAAAGAAATTCAGGGTCGTTCAGGATTTTATCTCCAAAGTAAGTAATTTTATCGGGACTTCTTTTTCGGGTATCATTCTCGTGAAAACAAAAAACAGGATTCCCGTTTTCAGTAAAATGTTGAGAGATTTACTTAAAGAACGCAAAATAAAAGAAATTGATGCCATAAAATATGAAAGATCCGTTGATCTTGCTTACGGTACGGGAATTACGCTAAGCATTGTTCTGTTTTTATTCTTCGGGGGAAGAATTGCTGTTTCGGGAAAACTTTCTCTTGGTGATTTTGTTGCTTTTGTAACCTATTTAACAATACTTATTGAACCAATGTTCAGTTTGGGCTTTTTTGTTGTCTCCTATGCTCGTTCTCGTGCCTATATTGATAGATTAAGTGAGATACAGTCCCCGAAGCATTTGGAATTTGTTGAAAGACATTTAAAAAAAGAAAACTTTGAAAATAATATAATATTACAAAATATATCTTGCGGGACAAGGAACAATCCCATATTAGAAGACATTGATCTTGAAATAAGATCAGGTGAAAAAATAGGGATCGTTGGCGATGTGGGGTCCGGTAAAACGACATTGTTAAAGCTTATTATAAGCATTGTTCAACCCGATAAAGGGGAAATTCTCATTGATAATATTAGTATAGGAGAGATTGATTATAACTCAATAAATAAACTTTTCGGCTATACTCCCCAAGGCAACTACCTCTTTTCAACCACAATAAGGGAAAATATTACATTTCATAAGAATCGGATAACTGAAAAAAAGATACTTGAAGCAATTGATATATCTTTATTTAAAAATGATCTCATTGAATATAATATGGATCTTGAAAATAAGATTGGAACCGGCGGGAAAGCCATATCAGGAGGGCAACAACAAAGGATATCCATTGCTC
>JAGGYO010000319.1 GCA_021162505.1 bacterium | reverse complement strand
GATCTGTCTTTACGCAACCAACAGTGGTAATGATTGTAATTGTGATAATAGTTAGGTTTGTTATTTTTTTTGGGAACATCTTTTCTCCATACACACAACATAATATTAGATATACTAATGAAAATAGCAAAGGTTGCTCTTCATGACACCTAATCCATGTCGCTCATTAATTGTTAAGTGTTTGTTACTAAAAAATTTATTCATATTACCTACTTATTTTCTCCCATTTCAACAGGAGGCTTTTTGTTATGAAAAAAGATAAACCTTTTTATCCAATTTATGTAAGATTCTTCCGTTCTCAAGCTATAATGCTTGATCCTAATAACTTGTCTTAATTGATCCAATAATCTATGTTTATCTTCTGTCATATAATCATAATCCCCCTAAATTAAGCGATTCTTTTATCATACCTTAATTGTAAAACGTTATTCTATTTTGTCAAGGTAAATAGGGTAGATTCGGGTAGATAGGTATGAACATATTTACTACTTTTGCTATAGAAATATTCAAATATGGCTACTTCTCTCTTGTCACCGCAAAACAAAATAGATTTATCTGTTACTCTTAATTTGAAAACTATTTAAAATATTGCTTATTTACATAATCACCCTCACCTTAATGCTCGCCAATCAAGGGCGAGGAAATTAAGGTGAATAACCACGAATTACACGAATAAAAAACATCCTTTAACTTTCCCTCCACAGGCGGGAGGGAATTAAAGGGAGGGGGAGAAAGTGAAGCAATCCTACGAGAGTGAATTTTCCATCTTTCATAAGAGAAATAAATTTATATCTCAATATTTGCTTCTCTTATTTTTAACCTAAATTGGTGATACTAAAAATACAACAAATACCTCAATTTAATTTCTCCTACATTTGTAGTAGTCTCATATACATTATTTATAGAATTATAACTTTTGGATAATGCGTAAACAAAATACAACCACGATTTCGGTGATAAATTATAGGCAAACAAAGGATTTACTCTATATTTGTAAATTCTTTTTATATTTTCATTCCATATCATTTCTCCCCTTAGCTCAAACATTAATTTTGGCGAAATATAATAACTAACAGTAGGATTTGCAATTAAATACATATTTTCAATTGATTTAATCCTTATTACATCTTTCAAACTTGCATTTTCCAACCAATAAGGAATTCCATTCAATAATAAATTAATACTCAAATTTGGATATGGTTTATATGAAATATTTGTTACTAATCGAGCAATATATCCAATATGATTTGCATAATAATTATAATTATAAGATATATTCATTCCGTAATATAAAGAGAGATATTTGGAGATATATGAATTAATCTCCAGTTTCTCTTCAGTCCCTTTATAATGAATAATTGCAGTATCTACAGCTATAAATACATCATTATATGCAAAAAATATGTTAAAATTGTTATTGTTTCTGGTATTTAAGGACATACTCAAATTGCCACTTTGTGAAAAATTTTTATCACTCCATTCTTTACCCCTATAATAACTGCCAATCAATCCGAGTTTTGTAATAGATCTATTTTCTGGTAAAAATATATGTCCGGCACTAAAAAGAAAGTCTTTTCCTTTTGAGGTATTATAACCTATTTCATTAATATTGTATGTAGAATCTATATATTTTGCAGTTATTCCTAATATCAATAAAGGATTCATATATGACCAGTTAAAATAGCACCCTTTCCCTTTGCTACCTACTGAATCAGCATAAGATCCCTGAAAAATAAGATTATTATATCCCTTTATAAAACTATTCTCTAATGTAAGAATCCTTGTATATGCGTTTTCAGATTCTTTACCTGTATAAATCAATCCCGTTGTTAATCCGGGAACTATAAGTTTCTCCCATTTCGAGGCTATATAGTGAGCTGACGGTTCTAAACCTGCTTTACCCGTCTTCACATACATAATATCTCCTTCAAATCCATTGCCTTTAGCCATGATTTTAGAGCCCAACTGAATAGTAACAATAGTTGTATCGTTTATTACTTTTCCAATGTTTCTCGTGTATAATACTTTTATTCCACCAAGCCCCATACTGCTATTGTCATTAAGGGTAAACAATTCCTGTCCATTAACAAAAAACGGCCTTTTTTCTTCCAAATATAATGCATATCTTGTTAAATTTATATTAAAGGGATCAGCCTCAATTTGGGCATAATCAGGATTAACAGTTACATCGAAATTAAGCATATCATTCGGTTTATAAGATATATCCAATCCCCCATTGAATTTTATATTATTATTATATTTTACAGTTCCCACAGGATTTACCTCTAAATTTAGTCCTTTTACTTCAGGATTTATACTATCAAGCACAGCGAATTTAGATATACGAAATCCCGGATATCTCTTAACAGGTATCCAGTAACAAAGCTCCTCAGCATTATTTTCATTATGCGGGATATACCTTGCAAATTGAATCCCCCATTTACCTCTCCTATATTTTATGGATTTGAATGGTATTTTCATTTCAACCGAGTATCCATAATTCGTTATTCGAGATGATGCAAACCATATTCCGTTCCATGAACCATTAGCTACTTCTCCTCCCTTTGTTATAATTGCATCTCCTTGCGTACCAGCAGAGGAAACTATAAAGTCATAACATGTTCTTTTATCCCCAAATGTATCAAGATATAGCTTTACAGCATCACCGAATGGATTATCCCATTTTCTTATCTCATTAACTAATTTTGTTTTATCAGCATAGCATTTGAAAAAGACATATAAATTTTTATTATCTGTCATAATATATACATTCGTGCTTTCAGATGCTGGTTTCCCTTCATCCGGTATCATTTGTGTAAAATGTGATACCACCGTTGCTCTATTCCAGATATTTTCCATTTTTCCATCTATTTTAGGTCCCTGATTTACAAATCCTGGGACTATCACAAATAATGAGATTAATAAATTAATTATCATATTATTCCTCTGTTTTTATATGTTTATCCAAAAACAGGTATTTATACACCATTTCACCGTTACTGTAAATTTCCCAAAATAATTTTTTATAAAGTGTCTTATAATATGAGCATAAATCACTTTTTCTTTGAAATGAATTGTACTTTGTATAGCTTGATAAAGGGCATCCTCCTCCACAAAATTGTTGCCAGATACAATCTTTACATTCGTGAATTTTATCAGGTGTCCTGCTTTTTATTGGTTCCATAATATTTGAATATTTTAATTTTTTAAAGTCATTAATGTGTTCAATATTTCCCAAAATAAAATTATCCATTCCTAAAAAATCCTCACATGGATAAATATTTCCTGCCCAATCCACAGTCAATTGGCTACTCCCCGCTCCACAGGGAGATCTCATACACATATAGGGTCTATCAAAAAAAATAATATTTTTTAACATATTGCTTATATTGGCTAATTTTATCTTTCTACCAGTTTCTTTATATATTTTTAAAGCTTGCTTAAAGATATTATAATGAGCTTCTGCAAATGCTTCTTGTTGTTCATCATCAATCGTCTCTTTTTGTCTGCCCTGTTTAAATAATATATTAAATTTAATATGATTATAATTATTCTCAACAAAAAACTTAAAACTCTCATTAAAATCTTTTGGAGAAGTCATAACACTAAGAATTCCAAATTTTACATTATTTTTCTTCAAATAATTTATACCTTTGATTATATAATCAAAGGTTCCTTGCCCATTAGGAAATATCCTATTTTTATCATTTATCTCTTTATTGCCATCAAGGCTTACACCAATTCCAATATCATATTTTTTTATAAGCTTAACT
>JAGGYO010000100.1 GCA_021162505.1 bacterium | reverse complement strand
ATTCTATTACCAATTACTATAATAGCGGTTTTATTATTAATTTCAGGATGTTCTAATATTCTTTTTGGTTCAACCGGTTCTATTAAAGTAATCACCAATCCACCCGGTGCAAAAATATTTTTAGACGGTAAAGATACCGGAAAGACAACTCCCTGTACTTTAAGAAATGTTTCTCAAGGCAATCATATTATTGGAGTAAATCTTTCCGATATGAAATGTACCGAGGTTGCAAAAGTCGAGGCATATCAGACTACAGATATAAATATTGAATTTTATCCCCAGAGTATACTTAATCGAATTAAAGTTCTGCCGTCAAATCTCACTATTGCTTTAGGTCCGGAAAATGCAATAAATATTAGTTCGGTTAGTGCCTATTATAATGACTATAGCAGTGTCAATGTATCTTTAACCGATTGTACTTACAGTTCAAATTCTGCATCTGCAAAGGTGAGCAATAGCGGAACTATTACCGGAATATCAGAAGGTAAGGCAATAATTACTGTCTCTTATACTAAATGGAGCATAACTAAAACAGATACCGTATTAGTTGAGATAAGAGATGCACCGCTTCAAGATAATATCATATATCGTGCTTTACTTATAGGCGTCGGTGATTATAAAAACTTTCCACATTTTTATCCTGCGGCTAATGTAACTACAGATCTGCTGAGCCCGCCTTATGATGTAGATAGAATGAGACAGACTCTGGAGCAGTGTAAATTTGGTTCAACTGATTCCGCATTTTTTGTTATAAATGAATTAAAAGATTGGGGTGCAACAAAAAATGCAATTTTTGAGGGAATTTCTTCCACCTTCTCCGGAGCAGATGATAATGATATTTCTTATTTTTATTTTAACGGCCATGGTTTTTTAGACACAGGAACCGACATTTCTTATCTTTGCCCGTCAGATACCTCTCTTGCCATAGATTTAAGCACAATGATAAGCGTAGATGAATTAGAATCTGCTTTGAGTACTATACCGGGAACGAAAGTAGTCATTATCGATTCTTGTCATTCCGGTGGATTTATTGGAAAAAGTGAAGGAGAGAATGATTCTGCCAATAATAAATTAGTAGATTTTAATAATAATGTTATTAATGTTTTTTCAGTAAATCAATCGAAAGGCCCTCTTACCACTAATCAATATAAAGTTTTGACTTCCTGTCATTATTTTCAAATATGTTTGGGTGCGGAAGATTTTATATATCCGGAAAATTCTTTTGGACTTTTTTCTATAGTTTTTTGTGAAGGCTGCGGTTATAATGTTTTTAGTTCTCCCTATCCGGCAGATGATAATGAAGATAATAAAGTAAGTTTACAAGAAGGATATTCATATATAGAATCTGCATTGGAATTATTTGAACAGGATGTTCAAGTCTATCCGATTGATTCAACTTTTACCATTGTAGAATATTAAATATATTTATCATTAAGACAAAGAACCGTCCTCTGACACAACTATAATTATTAATGGAGGTAAAGATACAAAAAATGAATGAAGAAATTAATAGCACTGAAAATCTCAGACTTAGGTGTAGTCAGCTGGAAAAAGAACTCATCCAGAGCCATAACAAGTTGATAAAAGTTTTGGATGGCATTGCCTATATTATTGCAAGAGTGGTTGAAAGAAGAGATTCCCACTCCATAGGGCACCAGAAAAGGGTTTCCAAACTTGCTACTGATATAGCCCAGGAGATGAAACTTCCACAGGATAAGATTGAAGGACTAACCTTTGCTTCTCTGGTTCATGATATAGGAAAGGTTGATTTACCCATTGAAATTGTGGTTAAGCCCGATAAATTATTTGAAATAGAATTTAATTTAATTAAAAACCATCCCAAGACAGGTTACGAGATTTTGAAAAATATAGATTTTCCCTGGCCGATTGCTGAGATTGTTTTTCAACATCATGAAAAGATAGATGGTTCAGGATATCCCAGAGGGTTAAAAGGTGATGAAATTCTTATTGAATCAAAAATATTATGTGTTGCTGATGTAGTTGAAGCAATGTCATCTTATAGATCTTACCGGCCTGCAATTAGTATAGATACGACTTTGAATGAAATTTTAAAGAATAAGGACATCCTTTTTGAACCCGAAGTGGTTGATGTCTGCATCAAACTCTTTAGAGAAAAAGATTTTAAGTTTGAATAAATAAGTTATTATTTTAAATAGGGACACATCCCATTTTTTTCTCCGTTATGTGATTTGAAAAAAATAAATAATTATTAAACTTACATGGAAGCGCATATGAATAATTTATACACTGCTGTTACAAAAAAAGATGGAAATTGGTGGATTGGTTGGGTAATAGAAATTCCCGGAGTTAACTGTCAAGAGCGAACCCATAAGAAATTATTAGAAAGTTTAAAAATTACCTTAAAAGAAGCTTTAGAATTCAATATGAGATTAGGAATATTTTAACAATAAAGATCTGCAAAGACCTTGGCATACCCAGGATAAAATAGGAGATGGTAATAAAAAGGGAGGTGTTACAATATGCAACGACTCACTAAATGCCTAAATATTTCAAGAAAAGAAAAGAATTTATTATTGCGTTGTCGGGAATCTATTCATAAGATATCTCCTGAGGCAAAAGTTATACTTTATGGTT
>JAGGYO010000174.1 GCA_021162505.1 bacterium | reverse complement strand
CATTCATCACGGGCTATAGACCGCAGTTCTTTTTTAGAACAACGGATGTTACGGGAAGTATTACATTACCGGAAGATATTGCCATGGTAAAACCCGGAGACAACCTTACATTTGGCGTAGAATTGATCAAACCCGTAGCCATGGAAGAAGGCCAAAGATTTGCTGTTAGAGAAGGCGGAAGAACAGTTGGTGCCGGCGTTATCGGTAAGATCGTAGAGTAAAGGGGGAAACATTGGAAAGATTAAGAATTAAACTTAGTGCTTATGATCATAGAATATTAGACAAAATAACCGTATCTATTATTAAGGAATTAAGAAAGAACGAAGGAAAAATTGCGGGGCCTATTCCTTTGCCTACAAGAATTTCCAGATATACCATATTAAGGTCACCATTTGTAAATAAAAAATCCAGAGAACAATTTGAAATAAGAATACACAAGAGATTAATAGAATTGGTGAACTATTCTATGAAAACAATTGAAGTGCTGAATAAATTAGTACTTCCTGAAGGTGTTGAAGTGAACCTAAAATTAATGAAGGACGACAAAAAGGAGTGATTGATAGATGAAAACTGGTGTAATAGGTAAAAAAGTAGGAATGACACACATATTTGTAAAGAACGAAGAAAATAATAGTGTACAGCAGATACCCGTTACCGTCATAAAAGTTGAGCCCAATTTCGTATTACAGATAAAGGACACAAAAAAAGACGGATATAATGCTATCCAATTGGGAGCATTAAAAAACAAATGGTATCGAGGTACAAAACCCGTTCTATTACATGTTATGACGGCACTTGGAATGTCTAAGGAAGATATTGAAAAAGAGATCAAGAAAAGAATTAGTGAAAAGATCTTTACATTTCAAATATTAAAAGAATTCAAGCTCGACGATGTGTCTCAATACAATATTGGAGATAGCGTTGATGTGTCACAGTTCCAAAAAGGTGATATTGTAAATGTTATAGGTAAATCCAAAGGCAAGGGTTTCCAGGGTGTTATGAAAAGACATAATTTCCACGGTGGTCCAGCGACTCACGGTTCGCATCTTCACAGAGCTCCGGGCTCAATAGGTATGTGTGCTTGGCCATCAAGGGTTTTGCCTGGTAAAAAGATGCCGGGTCGTATGGGAAGCGATAAGATAACCGTTAAGAAAATACCAATAATTGATGTCATACCCGAAAAGAATGTTATTCTTGTTAAGGGTGGAATTCCGGGACCAACAAACGCTGTGGTCTATATACAGAAATGAGGAGTTGAAGATGGCTGAATTAAAAGTATTGAATAAAGAAGGTAAGGAAGTAGAAAAGATCAAGATCAAAGACGAGATCTTCAAGGGAGAAGTCAATGATTATGCTATTCAAATGGTCGTTCGAAACTTTATGAACGGGCAGAGAGATGGCAGCGCTACAACAAAAAGCAGGGCTATGGTCAAAGGTTCCAATAAAAAGATATATAGACAAAAAGGTACAGGTAATGCCCGTATGGGAAGAAAAAGAACTTCGATTCGACGCGGCGGCGGTGTTGCATTTGCCAAGGTTCCAAGAGATTTTACCATAAAGGTCAATAAGAAAATAAAAAAGAGCGCCTTAATATCGGCATTGAGAACAAGGTTAGAGGATTTCATTATTATTGATTCCTGTAAATTGGAAAATCCCAAGACCAAAGAAGTCGTAAATATCAAGAAGAATTTGAACCTACCTGAAAAAACATTATTCGTTTTAAAAGACAATAATGAAGATTTTGATAGAGCTGTTAAGAATATAGAGAAGACAATGTGGGTCACGAAAGATTATATCAATGTATATTATTTACTGTATTTTGATAAGATCGTTTTTGAAAAAGATGCCATATTGGAACTTGAGAAGAGGATAGAATTATGAAAGCTTATGAAGATACCTTGTTAGAACCTATTTTATCTGAAAAAGCAGACATTGAAAGGGAAACCGGAGTTTATGTTTTTAAGGTTGCCCCTAATGCAAATAAACCGGAAATCAAGAAAGCAGTGGAAATGATCTTCAAGGTCAAGGTGGTCAAGGTTAATATTGCCAATATGAAAGGAAGAAAAAAAAGGGTAAGATTTAGATTCTATACGGAAACCCAAGGTTTCAAAAAGGCATATGTTAAATTGGCAAAGGGCCAGACAATTGCGCTGTTCGAAGGAATATAGAGGAGAAGATTATGGGAATAAAACAATACAAACCATATACGCCTACAAGGCGATTTACAAAATTAAGTGATTTCTCCGAATTAACCACAAGTAAACCTTTTAAGAGTTTAACAAAGGGTAAAAAAAGAATAAACGGAAGAAATAATTTGGGAAGAATTACAGTAAGACATAGAGGAGCCGGAGTAAAGAGAGCTTTTAGAATAATTGATTTTGCAAGAGACAAATGGAATGTTCCGGGCACTGTAGAGACAGTTGAATATGATCCCAATAGAACTTCAAGGATCTGTTTGGTAAAATACGCTGACGGAGCTAGAAGATATATTCTTGCACCTGAAAATCTTAATGTTGGTGATTCTATTATTGCTGGTGATAATGTTCCTTTGACACCGGGTAATTGTTCTACATTAAGGAATATTCCCGAAGGTACTCCCATTCACAATGTCGAGATCATGCCCGGCAGAATGAGAGGTCAAATGGTGAGAAGCGCCGGAACCAGCGCTGTTATTAAAGCGAAAGAAGGAAATTATGCTTTTGTAGAACTTCCATCCAAGGAGTTGAGAAAATTCCATTTGAACTGTAAAGCCACTATTGGTATCGTTTCAAATTCAGATCATTCAAATATCGTTCTTGGTAAAGCCGGTCGTTCAAGATGGATGGGTAGAAGACCTAAGGTCCGAGGTGTTGCAATGAATGCGGTTGATCATCCTCATGGTGGTGGTCGAGGAAAACAAAAAGGTTATAAGATGCCTGTGTCCCCTACCGGTGTTCCGGCTAAGGGTGTTAAGACCAGATCAAAAAATAAATATTCGGATCAGTGGATAGTAAGAAAAAGGAAAAAAAGAGGTAAAAAATGAGCAGATCATTAAAGAAAGGTTTTTACATTCATGAAAAACTCATGAAAAAAGTAATAAAGGCAAAACAGACCAAAGACAATAAACCTATTAAGACATGGTCAAGAGCAAGTATGATCATTCCAGATATGATCGGATTGACATTTCAAGTCCATAATGGTAAAAAATTCGTTTCCGTTTTTATTACTGAGAACATGATAGGCCACCGCTTGGGCGAGTTCGCTATGACGAGATATTTCAAGAGTCATAGTGGCAGACTTGTCAAAAAAATGGCGAAGTAGGAGAGGTGTATGGAAGCAAAAGCTATATTAAAACATGCTAGATATTCTCCATTGAAAATGAGAAAGATCATTAATGGTATTAAAAAGAATTATTCATATAATGTTTCAGATGCCCTTGCCGTCCTTAAACTGGATGTTACAAAGGGAGCCAGAATATTGGAAAAGCTCTTGAACAGTGCTATTGCAAATGCCATTCAAAAAGATATGAAGGACGACAGTTTGCGCATCAAAGAACTGAAAGTTGATGGAGGTCCCGGAATAAAAAGGATGAAACCCCTTTCCATGGGAAGAGCTGCTGTTATGAAAAGAAGAACTTCACATATCACCGTTGTTTTAACGGATGAAAAATAGGAGGAATCGGTGGGTCAAAAAGTAAATCCGGAAGGATATAGAGTTGGAATAATTAAGAATTGGAAATCAAGATGGTTCAATGAAAAGAACTATCAAACATTGGTGATTGAAGAGAGACATATTGAAGATTATATTAGAAACAGTTATAAAGATGCCGGTATTGGTAAAATATTTTTTGAAAGAAAAGGGCATCAACGAAAAGGGGAGATCAATAAATTAAAGATACATGTTGTTAAACCCGCTTTTATTATTGGACAAAAAGGAAAAGAGATCAAGATCATTCAAGCAAAGTTGAAAAAAATAACCGGAAAAGAGTTCAAAATTGAGATCATTGAGATCATTGAACCCAATCTTGATGCTTATATTGTTGCCCAGCAGATCGGATTTCAACTTGCCAAAAGAATGCACTATAAAAGAGTTATCAAAAAAACAGCAATGAATACAATGAATAGAGGCGCTTATGGTGTTAAAATTAGAATTGCCGGTCGTGTCGGCGGCGCAGAAATGGCGAGAGTGGAATGGGAGAAAAGAGGAAGGACACCTCTTTCTACATTGAGAGCCAATATTGAATATCATTATTATCCTGCAAAGACCACCTATGGTATTGTAGGCGTAAAGGTATGGATATATAAGGGTGATGTCAGATCACACAAAGAATTAATAGATTAATTAGGGGTGAATTATGTTAATGCCAAGAAAATCAAAACACAGAAAAATGCAGAAAGGAAGAATTAGAGGTCACGCTAATCGCGGGAACAGAGTTGCTTTCGGCGATTATGGAATTCAGACCAAAGAGCACGCCTTTATAACCGCAAATGAAATAGAAGCGGTTAGAGTAAATCTTAATAAGAAATTAAGAAAGATAGGTAAGATCTGGATAAGGATCTTCCCCCAAAAAGTTATTACAAAGAAACCATTGGAAGTTAGAATGGGTAAGGGAAAAGGTGCACCGGATAAATGGGTAGCAGCTGTTAGGCCCGGTCATGTTCTATTTGAGATCAGCGGAGTTGATAAAGATGCGGCAAAGTTGATATTGAAACAAGCTTCTAATAAATTAAGTGTAAAAACCAACTTTATTGAGAGGTAGGATATGAAAGCATCAGAAATAAAATTAATGAGCATTGAAGAAATCAAACATAAGGTTGCAGAGAAAAAAGCGGCTTTAATGCATATTAGATTTCAAAAGAAAATAGGACAATTGACGGATACGAGTAAATTTAATAAAACAAAAAGAGAAATAGCAAGATTATTAACAATATTAAGAGAAAAGGAGAATTCCAATGGAAAGGAATAAGAGAAAGGTATTAACTGGAACGGTCATTTCCAATAAAATGGATAAAGCCGTTGTTATTAATGTTGAAGAACTTGTTTTGCATAAAAGGTTTAAAAAGTATTACAAAATAAATAAAAAATTCTATGCAAGAGACGGAAAAAATGAATGCGAAATAGGTGATTTTATTGAGATCATAGAAACTAGACCATTATCAAAGAAGATCAGGTGGAGGGTTTCACGAATCTTAAAGAAAGCAGTTGGAGAGGAGTAGAAGATGATACAGAGAAATACATTAGTTAATGTAGTTGATAATACTGGGATCAAAAAAGCACTTGTCATCGGTTTCTACGGTTCCAATAGAACTACTTCAAAAGTGGGGCATATTGTTTCTGTTTCAGTGAGAAAGGTAATCCCCAATTCCAATTATAAAAAGGGACAAATAGTGAAGGGTGTTATTGTTAGAACTGCAAAAGAAATAAGAAGAAAGGACGGGAGCTATATAAAATTTGATGATAACGGTATTGTTATTATTGATGATACACAAAATCCCGCCGGTACAAGGATCTTTGGACCAGTTGCTCGGGAATTAAGGACCGGCCGGGTCAAATTTATGAAGATCGTATCACTTGCACCGGAAGTTTGGTAGGAGATTAGAATGGGAACAAGAGTAAAAAAAGGTGATATTGTTCAAGTTATGGCTGGTAAAAAAGAGAATAAAGGGAAGATGGGAAAGGTCCTAAAGATTTTGGCTGAAAAAGACAGGGTTATCATTGAAGGTATCAATCTTGTCAAGAAATCATCAAAGGGCGATCCTGCAAATAATAAACCCGGTGGTATTATAACGGAACCAGCCCCTCTTCATCTTTCGAATGTCATGCCTTATTGTAATAATTGTCATACAGGTGTGCGGGTGAAATTTGAAAGACATGGTGGTAAAGTAATTAGAAAGTGTGCTAAATGCGCTGCTGCATTGGAATATAAATAGGAGTAGGAAGAGATGGAAACAAGATTAAAAGTTAAATATGACGAAAGTGTTAAAAAAGCTCTTCGTGAGAAATTTAACTATAAAAATGTAAACGAGATTCCTAAAATAATCAAGATAGTCCTTAATGCCGGAGTCGGCGAGGCCATCAAAGATAAGAAGATATTAGACACGGTAATGGAAAATATGGCAATTATTTCCGGGCAAAAACCGAGACTGAACAAAGCTAAAAAATCCATAGCGAATTTTAAGCTTAGAGACGGCATGCTTGTTGGCTGTTCCGTTATCCTCAGAAGACAAAAAATGTGGGAATTTTTGGATAGATTTATCTCAATCGCTTCTCCTCGTATAAAAGATTTTAAGGGTTTTGACCCGAATAAATTTGACGGGAGAGGAAATTATAATTTCGGTATCCGGGAACAATTTATTTTTCCCGAGATCAATATTGATAAAGTCCAATTCATTCATGGAATGAATTTAACAATTGCGACAACAGCCAAAACAGATGAAGAGGGGAAAGCACTTCTTCATGAATTGGGATTTCCATTTAAAAGGGATAGGAGGTAAAATTGGCTAAAACATCTTTGAGAGTAAAAGCTCTTCGAAAAGCTAAATTTAAGGTGAGAGAATATAATAGATGCCCGCTTTGCGGACGATCACATGGTTATATGAGAAGATTTAATATGTGTAGAATATGCTTTAGAGAATTAGCATCGGAAGGAAAACTTCCCGGTGTTAGAAAAGCATCTTGGTAAGGGGGAAATTATGGTAATGACAGATCCCATTGCAGATATGTTGACAAGAATTAGAAATGCCGGAATGGCAGAGCATAAGAGCGTAGAAATACAACATTCAAAGATAAAGGAATCAATTGCCGGCGTCTTAAAAAAAGAGGGTTATATAGAAAGCTATACAGTCCAGGAATTACAAAATAATAAAAAGAATATTGTTGTTTTCTTAAGATATGATGAACATACAAGAAAGATACTTATGACAAAATTGATAAGAAAAAGTAAACCCGGTAGAAGAATGTATACGGGGTATAAAGATCTTTCATCTGTACTTAATGGCTATGGCTTAGCTATTGTATCTACATCAAAAGGGATATTAACCGATAAAGAATGTAGAGAAGCGCAAGTCGGCGGTGAAGTACTATGTTATATTTGGTAAGGAGTGTAAAATGTCAAGAATAGGATTGAACCCAATAACAATTCCATCAGGCTGCAATATTGAGCTCAAGGATAATAATGTTATAGTTAAGGGTAAGAACGGTCAGTTGAACTTTGCTATTCCAAAAGCAATAAAGGTAGAAATTGACAATAATATTTTAAGTGTTAAGAGAGAGAATGAGCTAAAAAAGACCAAAGCGTTCCACGGATTAACAAGGGCTCTGATCAATAATATGATCATCGGGGTCATGACAGGTTATTCTAAAATACTTGCATTGGTTTGGAAAGGCGGAAAAATCGAGGCGAAGGGTAATAATTTTGAAATGAATGTTAATTTTATTAAAAGATCATTGGCTTTTCCCAAAGAACTAAAGATAGAATCTCTTAAGAATACAGCGATCAATATTCCCGGTATTGAAAAGACCAGAATTGCCGGTGTTGTAAAAATATCAGGTATTGATAAACAATTGGTTGGTGAATATGCCGCCAAGATCAGAGCATTCTTACCGCCCGAACCATACCATGGTAAAGGAATAAGATATATTGAAGAAAGAATTACCTTGAGACAGGGTAAGACCAATGCTTAAAGGGAGTGGATTATGAAGCAAAGTAAAAGATTCAGAAGGAAAAAACATATTAGAAAGACAGTAAATGGAACGAAAGATAGGCCAAGATTGTGTGTTTATAAAAGCTTGTCTCATATTTATACACAGATCATTGACGATGATTCACAAAAGGTTTTATTCGGTTGTTCTACGCTTACGCCGGAATTAAAAAAAGAAATAAAATATGGCGGTAATATTGAAGCTGCAAAGCATGTTGGAAAGAAGATCGCTGAAATTTGTCAGACAAATGGTGTAAAAAAAGTCGTTTTTGATAGAAATGGCTATGTATTTCATGGTAGAGTAAAAGCATTGGCTGACTCCGCAAGAGAAGCCGGTTTGGAATTTTAAAGGAGAATAAGATGGGGAGATATAATAGAAACGAAGAACAAAGTGAATATCAAGAAAAGATAATCAAACTGTCAAGAGTAGCCAAGGTCTTGAAGGGCGGACGAAAATTTTCTTTCAATTGCCTTATGGCCATTGGAGATTTTAACGGCACCGTTGGCGTCGGCTTCGGCAAAGCGAATGAAACTACAGATGCAATGAGAAAAGCTACAAATGCCGGTAAAAAGAATCTTATAAAAGTACCTATAAATGATAAGGGAACTATTCCATTTGAAGTTATAGGACAATGGGGAAATGCAAGGGTTTTATTAAGGCCTGCCCAACCCGGTTCAGGTATTATTGCCGGTGGTTCCGTTAGAGCCATTCTTGAAGTTTCAGGTCTGAAGAATATTGTTACAAAGACCTTGACCAGTGGTTCTCAGGTAAATATTGCCCGTGCTACTATGGATGCTTTAAAGAAGATCAGCATTATCTACAAAAGATGGCAACTAAGGCAGACATTTAAGGAAGTGGAGAGTAAAGATGAAGAAAATTAAAGTTACCATGATCAGAAGTAAGATCAGGGAAAAAAATACCACTAAAAGAGTATTACAATCCTTAGGACTAAAAAAGATCGGTCAAACTAGGACCTATAATTATAATGATGCAGTAATGGGTATGGTCAAGAAGATCATTCATTTATTGAAATATGAGATCATTGAAGTGAAAGAAGAGAAGAAAGAGATTAGAGGCTCAAGGTTAGAGGCTAGTAATAAAGGAGAGAAGAAAGAAACAGTAAAAAAGCCCACCGCAAAAGCAAAAAAACCTGCTGTAGTCAAAAAACCACAAATAGCAAAGGAAACAGAAATAAAAAAAGTAAAGAAGTCCGCACCAAAGGCTAATAAAACATCTGAGAAAAAAGAGGATAGTGATACAAAGAAAACAAAAGAAGTAAAGAAACCAGCTGAAAAAAAGATTGAAAAACAAACAGATGAAAAGCCGAAAGCTGAAAAAGTAGATGGAGGAAAAGATGAGACTCAATGATCTAAAAGTTCCAAAGGGATCAAAAAAAGAAAGAAAAAGAATTGGAAGAGGAACTTCTTCCGGCAGTGGAAAGACTTCAGGAAAAGGGCATGGTGGCCAAAAATCAAGGTCCGGATATAAATCAAAACCCGGTTTTGAGGGCGGTCAAATGCCTATCCAAAGAAAGGTTCCTAAAAGAGGTATGTCAAAGGGTTCAAAACAGAATATGATGCGACACGAAAAAACAGAATATGTTATTTTCAATACTTCTTATTTCAATAAATTCCAAGAAAATACCGTTATTTCTGAAGAATTACTTTTAAAAGAAGGTATTATAAAACCAAAGGATTTTTCTTTGATAAAAGTATTATCAGATGGAAAACTTGAAAAAAAATTATCCTTTTCAAAGGAATTACATTTTTCAAAAAGTGCAGAAAAAGAGATACAAGGAAAAGGCGGCGAGATAAAATAAAGGAGTAATGAATGTTAAAAGGATTCCAAAACATATTCAAGATTAAAGAATTAACAGGTAAATTGTGGATTACTTTTCTTTTGCTTATCGTATTTAGATTTGGTAGGCATATACCGCTTCCAGGCGTAAATGCTTCTGTAATCTTCAATTTTATGAGCGCCCAAACACAAAATACGCTATTAGCATTATACGATATGTTCACGGGTGGAGCATTTTTCAGAGTTACACTATTTTCACTGGGAATTATGCCCTATATTACCGCTTCTATTATCCTGCAAATGCTTGTTTATGTTATTCCAGAACTGAAAAAATTACAGGAAGAAGGCGAACGAGGCCAGAAGGTAATTACTCAATATACAAGATATTTGACTGTAGTTATCTGTATCCTTCAGGGTTTTGCTTATGCTTTGTGGATCAAAAATCTAAATATCGCAGGTGGCGGAGTAATAACCATCAACCCGGCGCTCTTTACATTTCTCGCGGTAATAACATTTACAACCGGAACAATATTTTTAATGTGGCTCGGTGAAACAATAACAGAATCAGGGATTGGCAACGGGATTTCACTGATAATATTAGTTGGAATTATTGCCAGACTGATCCCCGCCTTGGTGCAAATGATCGCAACCGGAGGAGTTGGGGTTTGGAAAAGTGTAATTCTCATCGGTATATTATTTTTAGTAACTGTTGGTTCGGTTCTTCTAACATTAGGAGCAAGACGAATTCCCATTATGTACCCTAAAAAGGTACAGGGTCGAAAGATCGTCCAAGGAGGAAGGAATTACTTACCATTAAGAGTAAACGCAGCTAATGTTATTCCTATCATTTTTGCCCAATCACTAATGATGTTCCCAAGTTCTTTTACATTGATCGTACAAAATGAAGGATTTAAGAATTTCATAAATAATTATTTGGGATGGAATACATGGCTTTATAATATTCTGTATTTTGTATTGATCATTTTATTTACATTTTTCTATACATCAATTATATTTAATCCGGAAGAGGTTGCAACTAATCTAAAAAAGTACGGCGGATTTATTCAGGGCAAGAGACCGGGTAAGAAAACCGCTAATTATTTGCAAGATGTTTTAAATAGAGTAACCTTCATAGGTGCTTTTATGCTGGCAATTATTGCTATAACACCTAAAATTATTATTACTGTATTCAAAATACCTCCATCATTAGGATTTTTATTTGGTGGGACATCTTTATTGATCGTAGTAGGTGTGGTTCTTGATACCATACAGCAAATTGAAGGTCATCTTTTAATGAGACATTATGAGGGTTTTTCCAAGAGAAGGATCCGTTCGAGACATATGTAATATGACATTTGAGATCTGTAAAAAACACCTTATTTTCTTAGGTCCCCCGGGATGTGGTAAGGGGACACAATCAGAGAATTTTTCAGAAGAACTTGGGTATAAACACTATTCCACGGGAGATATATTAAGAGAGAGCGTTCGGTCAGGAAATGAATTAGGAAAAAAAGTTCAAGTGATAATTGAAAATGGTGATCTTGTCAGTGATGAAACAATGAAAGAGATCATTTTAGAAAAGTTCAATTCAATATCAAAGGATACTAAATTTATTCTTGACGGATATCCCAGAACATTAAAACAAGCAGAGGACTTAAAGAGAATATCGGAAGAGAGCGAGATTCATATTGACAGTGTGATCTATTTCGATGTTCCATTTGATTCCATCATTGAAAGAATTTCCTCAAGGCGTGTTTGCCCCGATTGTGCCAAGGTATATAATTTATTAACCCTTCCTCCCCATAAGGACAATTTATGTGATGAATGTAATGTTCAATTGGTCCAGAGAGAAGACGATAAAGAGGACGCTGTCAAGCATAGATTAAATGTATACAAAGAAAATACAGCTCCATTGATATCTTTTTATCAAAGTGAAAAAAAGTTGACTAAAATCAATGGAAATGGTAGAATACAAAATGTTTTTAATTTATTAAAGCAGGAATTATTATGTCTTTGATAAAAAGTAAAAAAGAAATTGAAATAATGCGTAAAGCCGGGCATTTGCTCTTTGAAATACTCAAAGGAACCGAAAAATATATTCACGAAGGTATCTCAACTTATGAACTGGATAAGATAATCCACGATAAGATCATTGGGATCGGTTGTAAACCTGCTTTTCTGGGGTATTCCGGATTTCCCAATACTGCATGTGTTTCTTTAAACGATGAGGTTGTACATGGTATTCCCAAAAAAGAGAGAAAACTTGCTAAAGGGGATATTCTGAAAATAGATCTTGGCCTTATTTATAAGGATTATTATAGTGATATGGCCAGAAGTTATCTTGTAGATTCAAATGAGTCCAATGCTCAAAGATTGATAGATACTGCACATGAAGCATGTGAGATCGGCGGTAGAAATGCAAAGCCAGGCACAAAATTGGGAACATTGGGTTTTGAAATACAAAAATATGTGGAAGGCAAGGGATGTTCCACTGTCTTAGATTATGTAGGTCACGGTATTGGAAGGAATTTACATGAAGAACCACAAGTTCCCCACTTTGGTGTACCCAATCAAGGTTTTACCTTAGAGGAAAATATGATTATCTGTATTGAACCGATGGTCAATGAAGGTGGTTTTCAAGTTAAAACATTAGCAGATGGCTGGACAGTGGCAACAAGAGATCATAAGCGTTCGGCACATTGGGAAAATATGTTTCTTGTGAAAAAGAACGGTGGAGAGAGATTAACGGTATGATCAAACAAAGCGAAGATAAATTTTATGTAGACGGCGAAGTTCTACAACAATTGCCCAATACGGTTTTTAGAGTAAAATTGGAGAATGGAATGGTGATAGATTGCACTATTTCAGGGAAAATGAGATTGCACTTTATCAAATTGAACTCAGGTGACAAGGTCATCGTGGAATTAAGTAAATTTGATGTAACAAAAGGCAGAATTATTAGGAGAGGATAAAATGAAAGTAAGATCGTCAGTTAAAAAGATGTGTGAGTACTGCAAAATTATTAAGAGAAAGGGCGTAGTTATGGTTATATGCTCAAGAAATCCCAAGCATAAACAGAGACAGGGATAAAGGAGGAATAAGTGGCACGTATTTCAGGAGTAGAAATTCCAAAAAATAAAAAGGTTACAATTGGATTAACATCTATATTCGGAGTTGGATTGACAACAGCAAAAGCGATAATTGCTTCGGCAAAAATTGATCCCGAAAAAAGGATAAAAGATCTAAGTGATGATGATGTTCAAAAGATAAGAAATATCATTGAAAATAACTATAAGGTTGAAGGTGACCTTAGATCAGAGATCATGATGAATATTCGAACTCTCAAAGAGATCGGATGTTATAGAGGGATCAGACATATGAGAAAATTACCGGTCCGCGGGCAAAATACACAGGCAAATGCAAGAAGCCATAAAGGTGCCCGACCTGCCATCGGCGGTAGAAAGAAAAAGTAGTAAAGGAGTTTAAATAATGGCGAAGGATAAGAAGAAAGGAAAGGTTTCAAAAAAGAAAAAGAAAATTGGAACCATTTTAGAAGGTGTATTCCATATTCAGTCAACCTTTAATAATACTATTGTCACTTTATCGGATCTGGAAGGAAATACCTTAGCATGGTCCAGTGCAGGTGGTGTTGGTTTTAAGGGCTCGAAAAAGAGCACACCGTATGCAGCCGGAAAAGCTGCAGAAAAAGTTGCTCAATATGCTGTGGACACATTGAATATGAGAAAAGCCAATATTTTTGTTAATGGACCTGGTGCAGGAAGAGATACTGCTATTAGATCTATCGTTGCCAAAGGTGTAAGCATTGGTTTTATTGAAGATATTACCCCTGTTCCGCACAATGGTTGTAAACCAAGAAAAAGAAGACGAGTTTAAGGGAGGAGCAGAATGAAGTATACAGGACCCGTTTGTAGATTATGTAGAAGGGAACAAACAAAATTATTTTTGAAAGGCGAAAGATGCTATACAGAAAAGTGTCCAATGGAATTTTCTAAAACAAAAAAATCAAGAGGTATCCCGGGAACAAGCGGGAAATTTAGAAGAAGATTAACAGATTATGGAGTACAGCTTAGAGAAAAACAAAAAATGAAAAGATATTACCTCATCACAGAAAAGCAATTTTCCAATTATGTTAAAAAAGCAGCGACTATAAAAGAAGGTACAAAATCAGAGAATTTATTCAAACTTTTGGAATCAAGATTTGATATGATAGTTTTCAGATTGGGATTTGCCCGATCCAAGATGCATGCAAGACAAATGGTCACACATGGAAGTTTCATGATCAATAAGAAAAAAGTCGACATCCCTTCGTACATTTTAAAAACCGGAGATATTATTGAATTCAGAAAGGAAGTTTTAGAAAGACAGAAAAATTTAGAGGAAATGATCCAGGATATTGATCCTTCGAAGGTCCCTGAATGGTTAACATTGAACAAAGATGCTAAAACAGGTCACCTGGAAGAACCACCAAGGCCGGAAGAGATCAAAGAAAAATATTTTCCCACATTGAAAGAAAATTTGATCATAGAATATTATTCAAGATAAAAGGAGTTTATATATGACAATGAATTGGTCTTTATTAACCTTACCAAAAGGTTATAGGATAGAAGAAAATAAAAATGAAGAAGGTTATATTAGATTTTCCATCGAACCCCTTATGAGAGGTTATGGAAATACTATTGGTAACGCTTTGAGAAGAGTATTACTGTCTTCAATGGAAGGAAGTGCGGTTTATGGATATACACTAGAAGGTTTCCAGCATGCATTGGACAGTACCGAGGGAATTTATCAGGATGCGACTGAGATTATTATGAATTTAAAGACTATTAATCTTACCACAGATGAAAAAGAATTAGAGATCAATATTAATAAACAGGGTCCTTGTGTCATTACAGGTAAAGATCTGGAGGATAATAATTCATTTCTAACTGTTATTAATAAGGATCAGGTAATTCTTGAGGTTACAGGAAAAGAAAAGGTTGATCTTAATGTTTATATCAAAAAAGGTATTGGCTTTGAACTTTCTGATAGTATGTCCTTGGAGAACAAGCCAGTTAATTTTATTGCTGTTGATGCGCTTTTCTCACCTATTTTAAAGATAAATTATAATGTAGATGAAGATATTCGAGTTGGCACAATTAGAAATTTTGAAAAATTAACCCTTGAAGTTTGGCATAATAGAACACAAAATGCTGAGGTGTTTATTCCGTTTAGCGCTAAGATATTAAAAGATATATTTACAACACTAGTTGATTTTGAAGAAGATGAACCGGTGAAAGATGTTAAGGGAAAAAAGGAAGAAGAAGAAAATCAATATCTTGCCGAATCTATCGAAGTACTGGATCTTTCCAAGCGACCATTAAATTGCTTGGTAAGTTCAAAAATAACCAAAATCAAACAATTGGTCTCAATGTCAAGAGATGAATTAATGAAGATGAAGAATCTTGGTTCAAAGTCTTTAAAAGAGATAGAAAAAAGATTAGAAGAGAAAAAATTGTATTTAGGAATGCAATTCAAAAAGAGGTAATAAAATGAGAAATAGAAACAAAACACATCAATTGAACAGGACTGCTGCACATAGAAAGGCCTTAATGAGAAATCTCATAGACCAATTGATTATTCACGGAAGAATTGAGACCACGATTGTTAAAGCAAAAGAACTGAAAAGATACGCAGATAATTTTTTATCAAAGATGAGAAAAAATGATCTTTCAGCCAAAAGAAAAGCCATTAGTATATTAAGGACAAAGGATGCTTTCAAAAAATTGTTTTCAGATGAGTTTATCGTATTTTTAAATTCAAGAGCTGGCGGATATGTCAGAGTAATGCGAACTTCGGTACGCCCCGGGGATGCCACTAGGTTGGCTATTATTGAATTAACAGGAAAATACGAACCAAAGGACACTAAAAAGAAAGCACCGAAGAAGGTTGTTTCCGAAAAACCTGTAAAAGAAGAGATCAAAGCTGAAACGAAAGTCGAAGAAAAAAATATTGAAGAAACCCCTAAGACGGAAGAAGTAAAAGCTCCTGTAGAAGAGGTCAAGGTTGAAGAAAAGGTTGAAGAGATCAAGGAAGAAATTAAGGTTGAAAAAATAAAAGAAGTAAAAGAAGAAGTTAATGAAGAAAAGAAGGTAGAAGAAAAGAAAGAAGAAGTAAAAGCTGAAGTACCAAAGGAAGAAAAGGAAGAAGAGATTCAACCAAAGGAAGAGAAGAAAGAAGAACCAAAAGTAGAAGAAAAAATCAAGGTTAAAGCAGAAGCACCGAAAGTTGAAGAAAAAAAGGAAGAAAATAAACCTCAAGAAGAGAAAGTAGAAGAAAAACCCGAAGAACCAAAGGAATAATTATGGATATATCAGTTGTAGAAAGACTGGTCCAGAATTCCGAAACAAAAATATTACAGATCATTCTTGATGGTCTGGGTGATATTCATTCAGCTACGGGACAAACGCCCTTAGAGTCGGCGAATACACCAAATCTTGATAAATTAGCTAAAGAATCATCATTAGGGCTTGTTGATCCCATATTTCCCGGAATTACACCCGGATCTGGTCCCGGTCATTTGGCACTGTTTGGCTATGATCCGTTGATAAATGATATTGGCCGTGGTGTTCTTGAAGCATTGGGAATTGGTTTGACCATGAAAAAAGAAGCGGTCTATGCCAGGGGAAATTTTTGTACACTTGATGAAAATAAAATTGTTTTGGACCGTCGCGCAGGAAGAATTCCAACAGAAAAAAATGAAAAGATCTGTGAAAAAATAAATATTATTCTTAAAGATTATAAAGAATTAGATGCAAAGGTTTATACAGTTAAAGAACATCGTTTCGTTTTAGAAATTCTGGATGATAAACTTGATTTTCGGTTGAATGATGCCGATCCCCAAAAGGTTGATCTCCCCTATAAATACATTGAAGAAAAATTACCGGAAGCCAAACAAAGCGCAGATAAGATCAATAAATTAATTGATTATATTTTGAAAGGAATTAATGGAGATAGGGTCAATGGTATTTTATTAAGAGGTTTTGCAAGAGATCCTGGATTAGCTACCTTTGAGGAAAGATTTAAACTGACTCCAATTGCCATAGCACAATATCCCATGTACAAAGGCCTTGCCAGTTTAGTTGGAATGACACTCGCGCATGTTGGTCCTAATATGATCGATCTTGCGAAGGCATTGGAGGAAAATTGGAACAAAGGATATGATTATTTCTTTTTTCATGTAAAAAAGACAGATTCATACGGAGAAGACGGAAATTTTGAAGCAAAAAAACATGTCATAGAAGAATTTGATAAAATTATTCCGGCAATTACCAAATTAAATCCAGATGTTATTTTGATAACCGGAGATCATTCCACGCCGTGCCCAATGAAGGCACATTCATGGCATCCGGTTCCCATCATGATATATTCAAAGAATGTGAGAGCTGATAATTTAGTATTTAGTGAAAAAAATTGTAGGCTCGGTTCTATTTCAAGGATCAATGCCATATACGAGATCCCGCTTCTTTTAGCACATTCAGGTAAACTGGACAAATACGGCGCTTAAAATAAGACCACCGTTCTCTATAATGTAACCTTTTGATATTTTTTGCGTTTATATATATGTATATGTAT
>JAGGYO010000302.1 GCA_021162505.1 bacterium | reverse complement strand
GCAGTATTGTTATTGATACACGCTTTATATTTTCCAAGTATACTTTTTTTTACGGGGTATTTTGCAATACTGATACTATTCTTTTTACTCCTGGACAAGATCTCCATATATAATCCTAATATGAAATTTCTCTTTTTTATTTTCAATTATTTTGGTTTATTATTATATAAGATACTGTATTTCGTTTTATTTTTGCATATATTATTACAAACTGTTTTTGTTGTAATTTTAATTAATTTTATAATTAGCTCTGTTTTTATTAGGAAGATTGAATTTTATGAACACTATAATAAGCTTATTACTTAATATTGGTTTTTTCATACTTGCTTTTATTATTGTTTTTATTTCAGGAGATAAACTGTCTTTTTATGCTAAATTATTAGGCAAGAAAAAAAATGTCAGCGATTTTATAATGGGAACTATTCTCCTATCTGTCATTACAAGTTTACCTGAACTTTCCTCCGGATTTTCGGCAATATTTCTTGCCAAAAATCCTAATTTAATGATCGCAGATGTTTTTGGAAGTAATTTTTTTAATATTACTACCCTTTGGTTCGCTGTTCTTATCGTCTTAATCTTAAAGTTCGAGCTTAGCGAAATTTCAAAAAGCCATATAAATACTATCCTATTTTCTATTATTATTCCGGTTTCATTGGTCCTATTTTTCTTATTACCTCCGCATTTCAGAAAATTGGGGGTTATTTCAATACCTTCCATAATTTTGATCGCACTTCTACCATTTGCCATGAAAACATTCAAATCTGCAGCTGGTGAAGAAGCAGAAGATGAGGTTTCCTTCTCAAAAAAATATTTAAATTATAGTTACACAAAGATCTTTTCAACTTTTCTATTTTTTTCAATACTCATAATATTTAGTGGTATAATTTTGGGAAAGACATCAGATTTTATTGCTAAATTTCCTTTTCACTTAAATGGTAAAGAATTTTTCCTGGGTTCAAGTTTCGTGGGGTCACTATTTTTGGCTATATCAACATCACTTCCGGAGGTTTCTGTTACTATGTACTCTATATTCAAATACAAGTCCATCAATCTTGCATACGGAAATATTCTTGGAAGTAATTTATTTAATACACTAATCTTTTTATTAGGCGATCTTTTCACAAAATCACCGTTAATAAATGTTTTGTCACCAGGAAATTTAATTCTTCTCGTCGGCTTGAGCATTTCAAGTATTTTCTTCATCTTTGAAAAGAATTTAAATAAATTATTTAAAATCATATTTGCTATAATCTTTATAGCGGTCTATGTTGTGATATTAACCTTAATATTCGGGAAGTAATGTGGTAGATAATACCACGCAGCATTAGGATCGGTAGATAAATTCCCAATATCATTAATAATACAAAAATGGCATCATTATTGCATTAACTTTAATATGAAGATGTGTACGCTGAAGAAAAGCATAGCACTTAATGGAATAGGATTACATACGGGAATGGACATTGCTGTTAAAATTTCTCCTTCAAAAACCGGTAAGATCCAGTTTTTACGAGAGGGGGTTTTGATTGATGCGGTTTATTCCAATGTAATAAGTACTAATTTCGCTGTAACATTGGGTAAGAACGGAAAAACTATTTCCACCATTGAACACCTTTTATCTGCGTTTCATATGCTCGGTATAGACAGCGCGGTTATAGAAGTTAACGGTCCGGAGATCCCCATTCTTGATGGCAGCGCAAAACCTTTTGTCGATGCTTTACTCTCAGCAGGTATAGAGAAAATAAATAAGACAAGAAAATATTTTACAATTACGAAACCCATTGAGATCACCATGGAAGATAAATACCTTTTATTTCTACCTTCAAATAAATTTGAGATCAACTATACCATTTCCTTTGATCACCCTTTACTTGATAAAAGAAGTGAGGAACTGGTCATTGACAGAGAAAGTTTTATAAATAATATTTCTCCCGCTCGAACCTTTACTTTTTTAAGTGTTGTGAATAAACTCAAAGCCGATGGTTTGATCAAAGGCGGTTCTTTTGACAATGCAATCGTTTTGGACGATAATGGTGTTGTAAATGGCGAATTAAGAATGGAAAATGAGTGCTTAAGACATAAAATGCTTGATTTTATTGGTGATATTTTTCTTCTTGGTATGCCAATCAAAGCAAGGGTAATTGCCTATAAGGCAGGTCATACTCTCGATGTTAAGGCAGTTAAAACATTGAAATATTACAACAATTTTAAAAAAGAAAAAATACCTGCCGTCGCCGGTCTTTCATACTTACATAATTATCTGCAAAAATAATCCCCAATCACCCGATTACATACATGAGGGTAGGTGTAAAAACCTACCCTCTAAGTGTATTTATATCAGCGAAAAGTCCAGAATCAAAGGTCGAATGTCATACTGAGCGAAACAAGAGATCTCAATGTTATCCGGAGGCAACTTGTTCCCGTAGGGATCCCCATGAGATTGTCTCACACTTTATTTGGAACCAGATATACAAGTACAAGTGAGCCAGGCGTGCTTCGTGGTTATTCTATTCTTTAACTGTTCATTATCTGTTATTTCAAAAAATTAGAAATTTTAAAATAATGTAATATATATTTTCCAATATAATTGAATTATTCAAATGGCATACTTATTGCTTCCTAATAAAGTGATAGCTTCGGGTCAAATTGTCCCTTATTTCGCTATAGATAGAGCAAAAGGTCGTGTGCTCTCAAAGTACATTAAAAAGAATGAAAAATTTCTTGACATGAATATTAATATAAGTTATAATATTAGCTTTCAGAAAAAGCACCAAATAGTATAAAATTAGAGGTAGATATATGAAGCGTATTTTCACCATCATTTTTTTAGGATTATTTCTTTCATCAGGGTTGTCGGTTTTTAGTGCAAACATACTATTTGACTACACCAAAGATCAAAGAGCAGGCAATGCAGATTGGGTAATTGATACAACTTATCCCATACCAAGTCCATCTAATCCGTCTTCCGAAACCTCTTGGGCAGGTGCAATTTCTGCCTGGGGATATGCAATGTACCTTCAAGGACACACATGTCATACATTGACTTCCACTTATGGAATTACTTATGGAGATGGAGGCAATGCTTATGATCTTTCAAATTACGATGTTTTTGTGGTTTGCGAACCGCAAAATCAATTTACCACTGCGGAAAAAACAGCAATAATAAATTTTGTCAATGCCGGTGGTGGACTTTTTATGGTTGCCGATCATAATGCGTCAGATAGGAATAGTAGCGGTTGGGATTCACCAAATATTTGGAATGACTTTGGAACTGATTCATATTTCGGCATGCACTTTGGTGTTACCGGTGACTCAAATAATAATATTTCCTATACATCAAGCAAAGTTTCAACAGACGGTGCGGATCCAATTATACACGGTTCTAACGGCGATGTTTCTTCATTTGCATTTCATGCCGGTTCAACAATAACGATGAATACAGGAAATAATGCTACTGTAAAAGGACATATTTGGTATGATTCCGTAGACGGAACTTATGCAATGTATGCAACTGCCGAATACGGTTCAGGTCGTGTCTGTGCAGTTAGTGATTCATCTCCCGCAGACGATGGCACGGGATATTCAGGTGATACTCTTTATGACGGTTGGAATGAAGCAAGTGATAAAGAAGCATTTCTGAATGGTATGGAATGGCTTTTGGAGAGTTCTTGTAATTCCGGTGATGTTACTGCTCCCGATTGGACTGCCTCCGGTATTGCAAATCTAACCGCCAATCCGGGAAATGGCGTAAATGGTCTTGATTGGGATGATGCTTCAGATGCAGAAAATCCCAGCATCACTTATTCTGTTTACAGAGATACTGTTACCGGTTTTACACCGTCTGCAGGAAATAAAATTACATCAGGTTTAACGGATTCTTTATATACGGATACAGGGCTTTCTAACGGAACAACTTATTATTATAGGGTTTCAGTAGAAAACTGTGTTCCGCTTTCACGAACAAACAATGTAGGCGATGAGACCTCAGGAACACCGAGTTCAAGCGGTGGCG
>JAGGYO010000194.1 GCA_021162505.1 bacterium | reverse complement strand
ATTTATAAGATTTCTTTGGAATTTTTTAAAAAGAAATTTAGCCTAATATCCTATCCCAAATGGTATTTTAAACTTTTTTATTATAGTATTGTCAAAAATGGCTATGGAGATTTTATTGCAGTTACACATAAGGGTAATATTATTGGTACGGCAATGTTTATTAAATATGGGCAAAATATCTATTATTTATGGTCAGCGTACAAATTAAAATTTTCAAAATTTACTCCAACATCTATTTTAATCGATTATATTATTGAAAAATATAGTGGTAAAAATATTGAGACATTGGATCTTGGGCATACTTCACCGGACAATATAGGATTATTAGCATATAAAGCAAAATTTGGGGGTATTAATAAGAAATTATATCATTTCTATATTAGTAAAAGAAAATTAAAAATAAATAAAAAGGAACCCCAGTTTCATTTCTTTCGGCTGCTTATAAATCATATTCCAAAGCAAATTCTCTCTTTATTAAACTCTATTGTTTTCAAACTGTATATTAGATAAGTGAAATATTTTGACATAAATAAGAGAATCGGATATAATGTAAAATGAGAGTTAGAAGAGTAGAGAATCTTGTTGTTTGTCCTAATTGTAAAGGCAAATTAATAAAAAATGGGAAACAATTGATATGTAATAATTGCAAGGATAGTTTTATGATCGAAGATGAAAAAATACTTTTTACCCATCAAAAAGGGAAATTTAAGAAAAAAGGATTCTTCTATTCCTTTAAAGAGAAGATTAAGGTAAATAAACTTTTATTTGCAATAACAAACATTATTTTTTCTCCTATTTTTCCAAACATATCGTATAAAAAATATTTATTACCCAAAGGAAATACTATATTAGACATAGGAAGTGGTCCATATAAATTGAGAGAAGATATAATTAATATTGATATGAAAAATTATCCCGGGGTCAATATTATATGTGATGCAAAAAGATTACCTTTTAATGAAAATTCAGTTGATCAAATATTTAATTTTTCACTTTTAGAACACACTGAAGATCCCCAAAAAATAATAGATGAAATGTATCGTGTTTTAAAACCTTCCGGAACCCTATATACATTGATTCCATTTCTTCAGCCTTATCACCCTACTCCCTGCGATTATTGGAGATTTTCAAAGGAAGGAGTAATAAAATTACATTCAGATTTTGAGAAAATTAAATGTGGCGTTTATGCGGGACCCATTTCGACACTCCTATGGATTATGCAAGAATTTTTAGCCATGACCCTATCTCTTGGAATTCCATTTTTAAAAGATTTCTGGCTTCTTGTAATTACATTTTTGACCTTCCCTGTAAAAATACTTGATCCCATTTTTCGATTGCTTCCAAGTTCTCATATTTTAGCCAGCGCTTTTTATTTCTATGGAAAGAAAACGAAGGGAAATTAACAAAAACTATTTTAAAACCACTTATTGCAAAATTATCAGTTTTTACTGAAATTCATGGTCATGCATAAGAAAAAACGGACGAGGAATTACTATTTATAGTTGACAAACAATATGATATTTGGTAGAATAACATTATGAAGACGATTAGAGCTATTTCTGCATTTTTTCCGTGCTATAACGATGAAAACACTATTGGAAATATGATTATTTCGGTCGAAAAAATATTAAAAAAAGTATCTAACAATTATGAAATAATTGTTGTTAACGATGGTAGTAAAGATAAAAGCAAAGAAATATTAGATAAATTTAAAAAAAAATATAAATGCTTAAAGGTGATTCATCATAAAAAAAATCTCGGATATGGGGCAGCCCTGAAAACAGGATTTGCTAATTCTACAAAGGAATTGATTTTTTATACCGATGGAGATGCACAATATGATGTTGCAGAATTGTCTTCTCTATTAAAAGTAATGAGCCAAGATGTTGATATGGTTAATGGTTATAAGATATGGAGATCAGATCCTTTTTATAGAAAAATTATTGGAAATATTTATAATATGGTAGTTAAATTTGCATTTAATATAAAACTAAAAGATGTAGATTGTGATTTCAGGATAATAAAAAGACATGTTTTTGAGAAAGTAAAATTAATATCAAATACTGGAATTATCTGTGTTGAAATGATGAAAAAAATTCAGGATTCGGGTTTTAAAATTAAACAGGTTCCCGTGCACCATTATTTCCGTATTTATGGCAAATCACAATTTTTTAATTTTAAGCGAATATTTACAGTAATGCTCGGCTTAGTCATTTTGTGGTGGAAATTTATGGTGGAACATGAGTGACCATAGATCACAATTTGAGGGTAAAAATGTTCTTATTACTGGAGGTCTTGGATTTATTGGTAGTAATCTTGCAATCAAATTAATTGATTTAAAAGCAAATATAGAAATTGTTGATGCATTAATACCAGAATGCGGCGGGAATATCTTTAATATTAAATCTATTGAAAATAAAGTGAAAATTCATCTTTCCGATTTAAACAATTTTGCAAAAATATCTGACCTTGTTAAAAATAAAGATTATTTGTTTAATCTTGCAGGACAGGTAAGCCACATTAATAGTATAAAAGATCCTTATTCAGATCTAAGAATAAATTGTCAAAATCAAATTTCAATTTTAGAAGCATGTAGAAAAAATAATCCTGATATAAAAATTATATTTACGGGAACCAGACAGGTTTATGGGAAAATAAATTCATTACCCGTTAGTGAATCTTGTCTTCCCATGCCAGTAGATCCTAATGGTATAAATAAATTGGCTGGAGAATATTATCATATTCTTTATAATAATGTCTATGGTATAAAAACAACTTCTCTCCGATTGACAAATACTTATGGTCCAAGGCAATTTATCAAAAATTCAAAACAGGGATTTGTTCCATGGTTTATTCGCCAAGCAATAGATGGCAAAACAATAAAAATATTTGGGGATGGCAATCAAATTAGAGATTTCAATTATGTTGATGATGTTGTGGAAGCTTTATTGCTCGCAGCTATTAGTGATAAGGCAAATGGGCAAATATTTAATCTTGGTGGAACATCTGTAACATTATTAAAGTTTACAGAACTTCTATTTAACATTATCGGTGGCGGGAAATATAAAATAGTACCTTTTCCAAAAAACAGACAAAATATAGATATAGGTAATTATTGTGGCGATTACAGCAAAATAAAAAATATGCTTAATTGGCAGCCATCTGTTTCATTAAAAAAGGGATTATCCCGCACCATAGCATATTATAAAAAATATAAGAAGTATTATTGGTGATGAAAATTCCATTTATTGATCTAATAAAGCAATATTCTTTAATAAAAAATGAGATAGATATTAGCATAAGATCTGTATTTGACAAAGGAGTTTTTATTTCGGGTAAAAATGTAAATTCTTTTGAAAAAGAATTTTCTCAATATATTGGCACTAAATATGGAATTGGGGTATCTTCTGGAACCGATGCTTTGCTTATTTCTTTATTGGCATTAGGAATTGGAGACGAAGATGAAGTAATTACTGTTCCTAACACAGCCATTGCAACCGTTGCCGCAATTACCTTGTCTGGTGCAATTCCGGTATTTGTTGATATTGATCCGGAAACTTATACAATTGATAGTACCAAAATTGAAGAGAAAATTACTAATAAAACAAAAGTTATAATTCCTGTTCACCTCTATGGATATCCCGCTAATATGGATCCGATAAAACAGATTGCTAATAAATATGATCTAAAAATAATTGAAGACGCCTGTCAAGCGCATGGAGCAGAATATAAAGGTAAAAAAGTGGGCTCAATTGGAGATATTGGATGCTTTAGTTTTTATCCTACTAAAAACCTTGGTGCTTATGGTGATGGAGGTATGATGCTTACCAATAATAAAAATATTGCTGATAAAATTAGATTATTACAAAATTATGGACAAAAAGAAAAAAATTTATCAATAATCAAAGGTTTAAATAGCAGGTTAGATGAAATTCAAGCAGCAATCTTACGAATAAAATTGAAAAAATTAGATAAATGGAATAACAGAAGAAGAGAAATCGCAGAAATGTATACTCATTTAATAAAAAATTCTGTTATCACTGTTCCAAAAAAAGCGGTTTTTGCAAAAAATGTATATCACCTGTATGTTGTCAGAACAAAGTTTAGAGATAAATTCAAAAGCTTTTTAGAATCTTATGGTATCCAAACGAACATTCACTACCCTATACCAATCTATTTACAGACATCTTACTTAGATTTAGAGCTTAAGAAAGGAGCTTTTCCAGTAACCGAAAAATTTGCTAAAGAAATACTTTCTCTTCCAATATATCCTGAGCTATCAAATAGAGAAATAGAGTATATTATAAATACAATTAATCAATTTAAATAATGTAAATGAAAAGATATCTAAGTAAGAGATTCCAGATGTTTAATGGAGATATATAATATGATAGAAAATGAGTATAAAACAATGTATAAGGTTGAAAGTTCTCATTGGTGGTATAGAGGTCTACGAAAAATTGCTAAACCCCTGTTAAAAGATAGGATTTCTTCTAATTCTAATATTCAAATTCTTGATTTAGAATCTATTTTGATACCCTTAATTTCTTTTCCCTTTGGCCTAAGCATAATGGTATTATTAAAAAAAGATTATCAGAAAAAGAATATGTTTTCTAATTGAATAAATGAAGTATCCTGTATATGCAAATAATTAGCTTGAGTGTTTTATGAAATTTATACGAAACAAGTGGTTTATCGCTTTAATTCTCTTAATCATAACAACAGTAATTGCTATTACTTTTGTTTCTCCTGAATATGAAACAAACGATGATCTTGGATTTATTCAATTATTCTCCGGAGCGTTAGGGGCTCAGCCGTCAACCTATTGGGAAATTGATCAATTCATTCTTTTATCAAATATAATGCCCATTCTTTATAAAATCAACCGGAACATTCCATGGTATGGGCTTTTCTTTTATTTCTTAACTTTCGCAGGTTTTCTTTATTTCATCTATCTAATTTTATCTGTTTTTTCCAATATTTACATGAGAGGTATTTCCATTTTAATATTTTTGTTTTTTTATTTTGATATTTTTTTACAATTGAATTTTACCAAAACCGCCCTATTTTTATGGTTCACGATGTGGTTAATTATTGGATATAAAAATGTCTTAAAAGAAAAATGTTCAGTTAAGGAGATACCTATCATTCTTTTTTTAATATTGGCATTATTGATTAGACCAAGGCAAATACTGAATTATTCCATATATATCCTGCCAATATTTTCAACTTTTTTTATAGTCAAAAATTGGAAAAGATTTTTTATTATTATTTCAATTTTGTTTATTTCAATTGGCACGATTTATATTATTGCTAACCATTTTAAAGATCAAAAATTTATGAAATTTTATAGTTCCACAAGAATATTTAATGATACGGCATTATCTAATTATACTAAAAATACAAAAAAAGCTTTATTGTCCGCGGACTGGACAAAAAACGATTTTGAATTGATAAGATATTTTTTTTATTATGATGAAGAAATATTTAGTACCCGAAATATAACTAATTTTATCAAATCTAATTCAAATAATAGGACAGATATTTTTCAAATTAATTTTCAAAAGATTAAACAACATTTTAAATTACCCTTATATCCTCTGTATTTTTTCACACTTTTCATAATTATAATACTGATTGTATATTGGAAAAATTAGGAGATCAAAAAAAATTACTTTTATATTATGCCTTATATTTAGGATACCTTTACATTGGTATTTTACTAATGTCATTTATAAGATTTCCTCATAGAATTTCATATCCTCTTTATGTCTTATTACTTGGAGTAATATTATTTTTCAAGCTGCTATTCCCATTAAAAATAAGAATAAAAAAGTGGATATTGATCATAATAAGCATTTCAATGTTGGTTATAAGTGCCAAAATATTATTCAACCTAAAAATTCACTCCTTACAAATGAAGCAAAAATTTTATTCAGCGCAAGAAACAATGCGTAAATTCAAATCAATCTACGGAAATAATAATATAATTTTAAGCCTTGATCCTTGCTGGGGTTATGATGAAGGCGCATCACCTTTAAGGGAGTTTAAGGATTTCGAAAAATATCAGGGTATTGTTTGCGGCTGGTCAACTCGCTCTAAATCATATTATGATACCTTAAAAAAATATGGTTTCAGATCAGGAAAAGATCTAATGGAAAATATTTCACGGAATGATATCGTAATAATTGTAAGGAATATAAAACCAATGAGAAGATTTATAGCAATTTTTGAAAAATATTTAAATGAACATTATACCGAAGGGAAAAACATTAAATATAATTCCAAAATCCTCTTTTCTTCAAAAAATTTAATCTTTTTCAAAATATATAGATAATTGGGGACGGTCGTTGCCTTTGTTGCCTTTTCTCACTTTTTCCCACGAATAGAATTTTTTAACAATTTACTTATTGTTGCTCTATTTATTTTAAGCAATCTCGCAATATCAGATTGTGTATACCCCCTTTTTATTAATTTGTTAATTATTTTTATTTTAATATTATTATATCCTTTTTGCCATTTGGAATTTATGAATTCACTGTAATCAACACTTAACTCTTTGCAAATTGCTTCAGTATCTTTATATATACTTGGCAATTCGTCTTTTCTTCTAAAATGATAATTTGATAATTCTCGAGCTGTTTTTCTCTTTTTTAAATTAAGATATTCTTCTGCTGTCCCTATTGTATCTTTATAATGAATGAGTGGAACTTCTTCTTGCAGCATAAACTCTCCATATCTTTTTATCCCTTTTTCACCTTTAAAAATACTCAATTTTTCAATAGGCAGGGTACATGTTCCACCATTGTAAAATGCAGCACTGGAATATTTATAATCTTCAGGATTTTTAACCATACCCGCTTTAACGGGATTATTGTGAATATATTTTAGAAGAAAGATCAAATATTGATCATTTAAAACTATTGAAGAATGACACCTGCCTTGAAAAACATGACCAACGGTCTTGTATTTTTTATTAAAATAAAGCGCATATTTTGTATTTATCTTTTTCATTATGATTCCCAATGAATCAAGCTGACGATAAACAAATAAATGATAGTGATTGGTCATTAAGCAAAATGCAATTAAAATAATATCATATTGTTTTAAAACATCTAATAATATTAAAATGAACTGTTCCTTATCTTCGGGTGAAAAGAATAACGGGTTCTTTCTTTGTCCACGACATACAATATGATAGAAATGATATGGAATATCTATTCGTGCTGTTCTTGACATAATTTACACTCGTAAAAGGCAACAAAGGCAACGACCGTCCCCATATTAAAACTCATAGGAATAATCAACTAGTTCACTACTTACATTGTTTCGAATTGAACTGCGTTTTAATTTGCTATCTTTTATTTTATAACGAACATATCCAGAAGCTAAATCGTAATAATTCGTACCGTATTCTTTCATAAAACTGTAGTATTTATTGAGATTATTAAGATCCTTGCCCCGCGAATAAAAACTTAAATGAAATAAAAAATCAACCGGCTTTGCATCTTTCAGAACCTCCGTCAAGGGTTTATTATAAAGAAATCGATTGGGTGCCAAGAAAACATCGACATTCTTAAAATGGTCCTTATATTGAAGTAATTTTTCTGTAGTATCCCTGTTCAATGCACCGCAAATAATGAATTGTTTCTTGAAGAATTCCATACCGTTTTTTTCTTCTATATAATTGATCTTCAGCACAAGGTTATCATTAAAATAATCCTCATGATCCTTCCTTTCAGGAGAAAGGGCATATATCTCCAATGTTTTTTTAACGCTACCCACCTTCTTGGTCTCTTTGTATATATAATCGCCTGATTTTACCACTTGAACGGGAATATTTCGCTTTATTATAGCGTTGGTTACCACTCTACCCCTGTTGTACTGGTCTTTTATCCAGTATGCGCCGGCATGATCAAGGGTATATCTGTCTTTCGTGGACAGCAAGAATTGCTCATAGGATAAATTGGAAATATTCTCTATGTTTGTGGGAAAATATGCCTTTTTTACTCTATATTCGCCTAATATAGTGGGAGCCGCAGAGAAATTATCCGTTGAATAGTCCGTTAAAATGAACTTATCTATCTTTTTAATTCCATAATGCATAAGAGATGACATAATGACACGGTCCGCTTCATCCCATTCTTTTGTTTTATATCTTGTGTATTTTCCTGCATTTATTAATATATCCCTTCCTTTCATAGTTTTTATATATACCACATTACCCTTGGAAAGCGAAAAGAAGGTTATATCAAGGTCATTTTTTTTATTTTTGGGTATTGCAAGAACAATTGTCAATAAAACAAAAAGTAAAAACAATAAATGCGGGATATATTTTATCTTATACAATTTCTTTTTCTCATTTTTTTGCTTATAAAGATTTATATAGTATTTATAATCGAAATACTTTTCTCTCAAATATGGAATATTAATAATGATAAAAAGAACAATAAAATAGAATATTACCATAGAGAAACTCAATTTTTCTACATATGGATAGGGGAATGTAGTGGAAAACCAGTGAGAAGAAATTATAAAGAATTTCAAAAAAAGAAAATTTCCTGCGTTCAACAGCAATGCGAAATAAATACCGACAACCGGTATAAGCGAAAAAATTGCGGCTATCATTCCGATCTGAACATTCACTCCAATAAGAGGTATGGCTAAATAATTAGCATACATCCCGGCAACAGGATATCTTCCGAAATAATAGGCGGACAAAGGTATCATCATACCTAATTGAATAGCAAATTGCGCGGATATAAAAGAAACAAGCCACCCGGGCAATTTTCTGAATTGCGGTACCGGTAATTTTGTCTTTTCCTCAAGTTTAACACTAAGGTATAACAATATACCTGAACCTGCAAGGAAAATCCATAAGAATATGGAATTAAAGAACGACGATTGGAAAAATATCAGTAAAACAGGGAAAAGAAATAATAAAAAGAAAAATGTCCAAAATGTGTACCCGATAAGATATTTTTTAAATATATCATCTAAAAATGGCGTTATTAATACCAATGATAATACAGCGCCAAAAGAGAGTGTAAAGGAAGCCTCTCTTAATAATAATGGATTGATCAATAAGATAACTAGTGCTGCAAGGGTAATACCGATCTCAATGGAACCGCGTATCCCCCGTTTGGAGAATGCCCAGAAAGACAGTATAAATGAATTCATTATTACCGCCCTTAATGTAGAGGGTCTTCCGCCGGTTATAATGGCAAATATAACGAGAAATAGGATCGTTATAAACGGATATATTTTCCTGGACATACCAAATATAGAGAATAGTCCTATAAAGAAAGCTGTCAAAATAGTAACATGAAGACCGCTAACTGCCAGCACATGATTGACCCCGGCTCTTTTAAAATCATCTTTGATCTGATAAGTATCGCCTTTATTAGCACGGACACCTTCCAAACCATATCTCAATCCCAGGGTAATCCCGCCTAAAAAAGCTGATTCCGGAAACGGTACCGTATTCCTTATGGTATCTAAAAATTTATTCTTCAAATTAAGTGAAAAACCGAATAGAGGATTCTTTTTTACCATTTCGTCCGGTGTAATATTCTTATCGTCCCTAAAATAAATAGTATAATAAACACCCTTTCCCTCAAGAAATCGCCTATAGTTGAATCCACCAGGATTGGTTTCCTGCTGTGGTTTTTGCAAGGTACCGGCAAAGGTTATATAATGACCGTATTTTAGATATTTTGGAAATTTGCCTTCTTTAAAATGATAATTAAGCAGTATCTTGCCGGTTTTGACCTTTTTGCTTTTTTTATTATTCACAGATATTTTTAATGGTTTTACATAGACCCTTGCTTTGTCCTCGAAGTATTCGGGTTCTCTATAAATATAACCTTGAACGATGGCTTTTATGGTAGGACTATTCTTTGTTATCTGTAGAATATGTCCCTTTTTATTATGGTCAAAACTATTATGTGCCAAGGTAATTCCCAAAAATAGCGGAAAAACATAGAAAATAATAAAAATGGGCAAGAGTTTAATGTACCCGAACTTCTTAAATGATATAAATGCAATAATAGCACCTATAATAAGTATAAGTGCGGTGATCATTGTTAAGATATTAACAGGTGCCATGGGATGTATTCCGAAGGTGAGGAATATCCCGACAATGAAAGCAATGGTAAAGATATAGAGCTTCTTTTCCCAGAACATATTATTTCCCTAAAAATTCATAATAATGAGCATTGGATTTTAAATTTTTTTCTATTCTATAATCCTTATTGAAAATCAAGACCAAAAGGCCCATTAGGAAGATCAATACTATTACGAGCACCATTTTCGTTTTCTTATCAAGTTTCATTAAAATCTCCAATCAATATACAATCGATATGTTCTTTCCGGCAGTGCTTCAGGGTTCGTCGGCGTATTATCCTCAAAATACCATCGTTTTTTATAACCGAAATTGATCTTTATATGTCTATTGAAAATATACTTGTAGAGATAGAATTGCAATTGTCTATATTCATATCCCGATGAAGAATCATATTTTCTATAAAGATTATCATCATTGAATTTATAGGATAATATCATATTGGCTAAACGCCCCTTATAAGATATTCTTCCCGATAATGAAGAGGAGGGTTTGATCTGAGGTTGGGAATGTTCCATATATGTTTTATACCGATATGTGGTGGAAAATTTCAGATTATCCTTTGGATTGAAGTTAAAAGTAATATAGGTGTATGTGGTTCGATCAGTATCGCTATAATCGGTTATATAGGACTGATTGATATCTCTTGAAACATCTTTATCTTTATATCTCAGAGATAATGACATATCGAACAATGGTGTAATATCTCTTTTTATTCCAAGGGTAGTATCAAAATTGGTTTGTTGCTTGGAATAGTATTTCCAAATATCTCCCTTGAAAATAATCTTTGTCCTATTGGGAAGTTTCAGTTTCCCTGTGAACTTTATTCCATTTTCATCTTGTGCTGAAAATTGTGCAGGTGTATCCCATGTTGCATAGGTATAGCTATATGGGTTTTCAAAATTTCTTGTAAAATCTCGATAAATGAATTCAAGATCAAGGGTTTTATCCCTTAAAAAACTTCTCAAAACCAAGCCATGATCACTTCCTTTCAATTTCCCGAATTCACCTTGCAATAAAAGATTTTTGTTCACCCTGAATTGGAAATTCGTACCCCATACAAAGGTATTGAACATTTTTTCCGTATAGGTATAGGGTCTGTAATTTTCAGTTTCAAAATCCTCTTTTGTATGATAAACGGTGAAACCGACCAAATGATTTTCATTACCAATGTCTACATGCCCGCCAATAAGTGTCTTGGTGGTAAAATCGGGAATAGAACGCATAGTGGAGGATAATAGGTTATAATCTTCCTGTGAAATGACCTCATCTGCATTTGCGGCCTCCAAAAGTCCCGAATAGACAGTTAATTTATCCTTGATCTGTGAAGCAAAAACAAATATATTGATGGGATTAAATGAAAAACGGATACCACCGCCAAAAAGACGCTTATAATCATAGGTTGAACTTATGGAAGTATCTCCCTTGAACCCATTCAATAATCGTCGCCCTGATTCGTTAAAGATAACTCCCAAACCGAAACCTGCACCGAAATTTCCCATGATCAGTTGGAAATGTTTAGTATTAATATCAAGATATGCCTTTGGTGTGGGGAAAATAGTATGTTTCCCATCAATTATTACATCACCTGTTTCTCCTATGATCTTCCCATTATCATCGTATTGTGTGGGACCGTTATAGATCTCATATCCGTTGGTTGCCCATTTCCTGACCTGAACTACACCTAATTTTATTGTTTTATTTAGTTTAAATTGTCCGGATAATTGCAAATATGGCGTTTCATTTCTCTTGTGATAAGAAGATATTTCATCAACATATTTAAATTTTACAAGTGATTTTATAAGCATTTTTTTACCCGTTTTCTTTCTGACTTTCGGTATCTCAAATTTGATGAAAGCTTGAATATTGGAATATGTATCCCTTCCCAAAGCCCGGATTATATCTTTTTCCTTTTTATATGGTCTATGTCTTACAATTTGCCCTACCAGATCGGGTGTAACTCCAGGTAATCGCTGAAGGTCATTTGGTTTGGCAGCGTTAATATCAATGGGATTTGAAAATAAGTCCCATAATTCAATATATTCCTCTTCCGATATTTCACCGTTCTCATAAAAATCAGCAATATCATCCTCTGTCTGAACCGATTTAGAAAGATTATAATCAAAAGGAAATATCAAGGAGAATGAAAGTACAAAGACCGCTATTAATATTATTTTTTTCATTTTTGCCCCCTATTTATCCACGGCAGGATCATAAGGACCTGCTGTAATAGAATCTTTAAAATTATCATATGTTTTTTGTCCAATCCTTGAAACATTCATAATGTCCTCTTTGTTTTTGAATCCTTTATGCAGCTTTCTATATTCAATAATATGCTGAGCTGTTTTTTCTCCGATCCTCGGTAATGCCATTAATTCTTTTTTTGACGCACTGTTTATATCTACTAATAGAGAGGGATTACTTTTCTTTATTATTGTATTATCACTTTTTTCAATATAGGCTTTCTTTTTGTTTATAAATATATAAGGTCGTATCTTTTCAATTGTTCTTTTTCCAATGCGTTTTACATTCACCAATTCATCAATTGATTTTATTCTGCCGACT
>JAGGYO010000125.1 GCA_021162505.1 bacterium | reverse complement strand
CTCCTATAAAATAAATGCTATACCACCGGAACAGCCGCATATTAAGAATGACGGACACAATAGGTTTTAGAGTCACAATGGTATAAAAAGCGAGATAGGAGGACAAGCGTCCCAAGCTCAAGGCACGGTGGTAAGAGTCACTCCTATCTCTGATTATATTATAAAAATATTTTAAGTAAATTTCAAGAGCAAAGGAATGTTTTTCCGTTATACTCCAAAACATTCCTTTTTTCATCAAAATAGGTTCCATTTCTTTAATGATAACATATGCGGTGGTAGAAAAAGTAGAAAAATTGAAAAATAGCACTAATATAAAATAAATTATAAATAATATATCAATTTAAGGGAATTTTCATTAAATTTACTTTAAATATTGTATTATTCGGCATTATATTAAAAATTTCTACTTTTTCTACCACCGTTCCCAAATTTAAGTTGTAGTGTACTTAAATTGTATTCAATATCATTGCTTTTGGAATTTTGCTCTTCTGCTGTAATAAAAGGTGATAACATAATCAAAAAAACAATTGACAAATAGAGTTTTGAGAACTTCATAAAACCTCCATCACGGTATTATAATCTAAACTATCTAAAAAATCAAGGATTTTGAAAAATTCCGTAAGAATCTCTATTTGAGATTGCCACACTTTTGAAATATCCGAATCCAGGCACCTCCCTCGCAATAACGGGATATAAATGGAAAATGAAGAATTAAGAAATTTCAAATACTGGATTATCGGATCAAATCCGATAATGACGGGGAAGAAATGAAATCCCTACGCTATATATCAGTCAAAAGGCGAAGGTCAAAAGTGACAAAGTCATTTAATAAGTTGATGGGTGTATGAGTAGATGAGTGAATGGGAGGATGAGTATAAGAGTAAATGAGGAAATAAAAACTTAAGAAAAAATCAAAAGATGGATTCCGATTTTCGCAGGAATGACAGATTCGGGACTCGGAACTTCAAATAATGAGATTCCTACGCAATTTCCAATTGCTCTGAATGACACGAAAGAAGTACTAAGTACTGGTTATTGGCAAAATGAAAGTCAACAGGGAAAAAGTTGATTTTAATGAAAAAAAAACTTATAATAAAATAAGAAAAAAATGGAGTATAAATATACAAAAAAAAACAATGAAATTGCGAGAAGAGGTTAACAAAAATAAAAAAATATGTTAATATAAGTTTAAAAGATCTTGTAAAAATTCACAATTTGAATTTTTAAAAAGGAGTGGTATTATGGTAGATGAGATCCTAAAAAAGTATGAAACAAAAAAAGAGAATCTGATCTCTATTTTGCATGATATTCAAAATACTGATCCGCAAAATTACCTTTCACAGGACAATATTAAAAAGGTTGCAAAGTTTTTAAATATTTCACTTTCTGAAATATTTGGAGTTATAAGCTTCTATACAATGTTCTCTACTAAACCAAGAGGAAAGTATATAATAAAAATCTGCCGTTCAACTGCATGCCATATAAACGGAGCAGGTAACATTATTAAAAAGATCAAAGAAAAACTAAACATTAATGTAGGCGAAACCACAAAAGACGGATTATTCATATTGGAACAGGTGGGGTGTTTGGGGCTCTGTGGAATGGCGCCGGCAATGATGATCAATGATAATGTATATGGAAATTTAACCGATGAAAAGATTGATCTAATTCTTGAAGAAGTTAAAAGCGGTGAATATAAAAATGAGTCCTATTTATGCGATAAACTTTTAAAACGAGAAAAACAAACATTAAATGTGCTTGAGAACATGGGAAAAATTGATCCGTTCCATATAGATAACAGATATAAAGCACTTGAAAAAGCAATACAAAATATGACCCCTGAAACTGTTTTAGAAGAGGTTAAAAATTCGGGTTTAAGGGGTCGTGGTGGCGCTGGCTTTCCAACCGGATTAAAATGGTCGTTCACTGTGCCATTAAAGGGAGAGAAGTATATCCTTTGTAATGCTGATGAAGGCGAACCTGGAACATTTAAAGACAGACCGCTGCTTGAAGGTGATCCCCATAAAGTCATTGAAGGCATTATCTTAGCGGGATACGCAATAGGTGCATCAAAGGGTTATATTTATATTCGAGGTGAATACCAACATGCCATTGGAATAATAAAAAAAGCCATTGCACAAGTCAAAGAAAAAGGATTCTTAGGAAAAAATATATTGGGAAGTGATTTTTCTTTTGATATTGATATTAAGATCGGTGCAGGCTCTTATGTTGTAGGAGAGGAAACTGCACAGATAGAATCATTGGAAGGGAAAAGGGGCAATCCAAGAATAAAGCCGCCTTTCCCAGGGGTAAAAGGAATTTATCAAATTCCAACGGTAGTGAATAATGTGGAAACACTCGCAAATATCCCGAATATCGTTTTAAAAAGTGCCGATTGGTTTAAGGGTTTTGGTACGGAGAAATCCTGTGGTACAAAAATATTTGGAATAAGCGGAAAAACAAAGAATACTGGGCTTGTTGAGGCACCGTTTGGAATTACACTCAGGGAATTAATATTTGACTTTGCTGATGGAGTAAAAAATGATAAAAAAATTAAAGGAGCCCTTGTCGGAGGTGCAGCAGGTGTATTTATTCCAGAATATCTTTTTGATGAAAAGATAAGCTATGAAAATTTTTCGGCGAAGGAACTAACAATCGGTTCTGGTGCGATCAAGGTTTTGGATGAGGATGTTGATATTCTTGACCTATTGATAAATATAATGGAGTTCTTTACTCACGAATCCTGCGGAAAATGTTTTCCTTGCAGGGCAGGAAATCCCACAATACTCAATTTACTTAAAAAAATAAAAACAGGCAAAAATTTGCAAGGAAATGAATGGAAAACAATATTGAAGATATCACAAACAATGAAGGAAACATCACTTTGTGCTCTTGGGCAATCTCCGATTATGCCTCTTTCCACTGCCTATAAGTATTTTAAAGATGAGTTAAAAAAATAGTAAAGGAGAGCTGCATATGAGCGAGAAAGTCAAAGTTATAGTTGATGGTAATGAGGTATATTTAAGAAAAGGTGAAAATTTATTAAAGGAATTCAGAAATGCAGGTTATGATGTTCCGGGGCTTTGTTTTTACGAAAAAGTAAGTCCCACAGGTTCATGTCGATTATGCGTCTTTAAGAGAAAAGGTGCTCAGAAATTGGAAACCTCTTGTACCACTACGGTTACGGAGGGAATGGACATCGAACTTTTCACCGATGAAATTGAAGAGTACAGAAAAGGAATCCTAAATCTGATCTTATCCCAGCATAAACATGATTGTATGACCTGTGATAAGAGCGGGGATTGTGAACTTGAAACCCTTGCTTACAGGTATCACATCGATTTAAATTCTGAAATCTATCCCAATATATATGATAAAACTTTAAAATTAGAAGATTCTTCACCTGTTTTACAGTATGATCCACAGAAGTGTATAAAATGTTATATATGTATCAAAGCATGTGATGAAATTCAAGGAAAACATATCATTGATATGGCTTATCGCGGTAACAATGAAATTGTTTGGGCAGGTTTAAACGGCAAATGGGGAGATTCGGATTGCGACGGCTGTGGTGAATGTGTTCAGGCATGTCCCGTTGGAGCATTATTACCAAAGGATGCAATAGGAAAGGGCAGAACATGGGAATTGGAAAAGGTTCAAACAACATGTGAATATTGTGGTGTCGGGTGCCAATTAAATATTTATAAGAAAGATAACGAGATAATTAAGGTTGAGGGTGTTGATGCACCAGCAAATGAGGGGCGTTTATGTGTAAAGGGTAGATTTGCTCATGAATACATCCATTCTCCGGAAAGAATAACAACTCCGCTAATAAAAGAAAATGGTGAGTTTAGAGAAGCAAGTTGGGATGAAGCTCTGGATCTTGTTGCAAAAAAATTCATGGAGATAAAGCAAAAGTTCGGACCTGATTCTCTTGCTGGACTTTCCTCCGCAAAATGTACAAACGAGGAAAATTATATCTTTCAAAAATTTATAAGAACGGTTTTTGGAACGAATAATGTAGATCATTGTGCCAGATTATGTCATGCCTCAACAATTGCAGGACTTACAAAGGCTTTTGGTTCAGGTGCAATGACAAATACGAATACTGGATTTAAAGATAGTGATTGTATTTTTGTAATCGGTTCAAATACCACTGAAGCTCATCCTGTTATTTCCACATTCATAAAAAATGCTGTTAAAAAAAGTGCTGTCCTGATTGTTGCAGATCCAAGAAAAATTGACCTGACAAAATATGCAAAGGTCCATTTACAGCAAAAAAACGGGACTGATGTTGCATTAATAAATGGATTAATGCATATTATTTATAAAGAAAAATTATATGCAAAAAAATTTATAGAGGAGCATACGGAAGGTTTTGATGATTTTGTAAAGGTAATTGAGAAATATACACCTGAAAAAGTATCAGAGATAACAGGAGTTCCAGAAGAAAAACTTTATTTTACAGCAAGAGCTTATGCAAGGGCAAAAAATGCTTCTATTGTTTTTTCCATGGGTATTACACAACATACCACTGGAACCGATAATGTGCTTTCACTTGCAAATCTTGCAATGATCGCTGGTCAGATCGGAAGACCTGCAACTGGGGTGAACCCGTTAAGGGGTCAAAATAATGTTCAAGGAGCTTGTGACTTGGGCGCACTTCCAAATGTTTACACAGGTTATCAAAAAGTAGATGATCCTGCAATACAACAAAAATTTGAAAAAGCTTGGGGTGTAAAACTTGACAATAAAATAGGACTTACAGTGATTGAAATAATGAGCGCTGCCAGCGAGGGCAAATTAAAAGGGCTCTATGTAATGGGTGAAAACCCCATGGTATCAGATCCCAATTTAAATCATGTTGAAGAAGCATTAAAAAAAATAGAATTTTTGGTAGTTCAGGATATCTTTTTAACTGAGACAGCAAAATTTGCTAATGTAGTTTTACCAAGCCGAGGGGCACTTGAAAAAGATGGAACATTTACAAATACGGAACGAAGACTTCAAAGGGTAAGAAAAGTTTTAGAACCTCTTGAAGGAACAAAGGATGATTGGGAGATCGTGCAGCTTATTTCAAATAGAATGGATTATGAGAAGAATTACAAAGATCCATGGGATATATTAAGAGAGATAAATAAGTTGACACCAATCTATGGAGGAATCAGGCCGGAGAGAATAGATATTGGTTTGCAATGGCCCTGTCCCAATAATGAACATAATGGTACACCCTATCTCTATAAAGATGGAAATTTTTCAAGGGGAAAGGGTTCATTTACACCTGTTGATTTTATTCCACCTGCTGAGATACCTGATGAAGAATATCCGTTCATACTATCAACGGGAAGGATTTTGTTCCATTATCATACGGGAACAATGAGCAGAAAGGTTAATGCATTAAATTCCTTTGTCAATACTGGTTATGCTGAAATATCGGAAGCGGATTGCAAAAAATTGGGTATAAATGACGGGGAGATGGTTAAAATAGTTTCTCGAAGAGGTGAGATCATTACAAAAGTGAAAATCTCGGATCGGGTTTGTGTTGGATCTGTATTTATACCGTTCCACTTTGCTGAAGCAGCGGCAAATCGTCTTACAAACGATGCCCTTGATCCAAAAGCAAAGATACCTGAATTTAAAGTTGCAGCATGCAATATAATAAAAATATAGGAGGTTATTATGAATGATGCGTGTAGAACACCTGCAAATATCGCTGAATTATTGTCAAAAGACATTTGCATGAAAAAAGCTACCGGGAAATGGTGGAAACTTCTTATTTTGGGTTTCTTAGCCGGTGCTTTTATCGGTTTTGGTGGTGAACTTGCTACGATGATTGGTTTGGGGGAAACGCCAATCGGAGTAAAAAAGTTATTAATGGGTTCTGTATTTTCCGTAGGACTTATGCTTGTAGTTATAGCAGGTAAAGATAAATAATCTATCTTTTGCGATCCTTACAGGAGGGTTAAGTACCCGCTTCGGTGAAAATAAACTGATTTATAAAATAGGAAATAAAACAATTTTGAACCGTGTTTTAGAGGTACTTCCCTTCTGTTATGACAAATACATAATCGGCAAAAAATATACAGAAAAAAATATTATGGTAATAAATGACCTGGATGTTGGTAAAGGTCCCATCAGAGGAATATATACCGCCTTGACAAAAATCGATAGAAAATATATATTCATAATAGGTGGGGATATGCCTTTTATTAAAAGAGAATTAGTGGATGCAATGATAGAACAGATCCCCAAAGCTAATGATTATGATATAATTGTTCCGAACAACAATGGATTTTATGAACCATCGTTCGCAATTTACAATACGAGAATAAAAGATGCCCTATATCAACAAATATCAAAAGGGGACAATAAAATAAGCAATCTTTTTTATAATTTGAATGTTTTAAAATTGGAAATAAATTTTTGGGAAAGATATGATCCGAAAGGTAAATCATTTTTAAATATAAATAAAAAAGCGGATCTAATAGGGCTAATACATTAATGAATAAAAAATTTGATCCACTGAAAGAAGTAAAAATTACTTTGTATAAATCTGGAAATTATATTGAAAAGTTAGATAAAGTAATAAT
>JAGGYO010000262.1 GCA_021162505.1 bacterium | reverse complement strand
GCTACATATAATATTGTTAAAGATGGTATAATTGATAACTCAAATAAAAAAAACATAGTAAAATATCAACCTAAAAAATTAAAAAATATTTATAACGCAAATGAAAAATTACATTCAAAGAATGCAAAAATTCTCATATTATCAGGCGGTGAAGAAGAGGAAAATTGGAAGATATTGTCCCTATGGAAACATTCAGCGGGAAGATTACTTACTTTCGGCTTTATTGAAAATAGACATTATGGGAATTCTTTGTCTGTTCACGATTACCCTCTTTTAATAATTCCCAGTAATAGCCTGCAATTAGCCACTATTCCACGCTTTAAGGACAAGATTAAGTATTTGTTAAAATCATATGTAGAAAGGGGTGGCACAATATTTTGTCAAGCACAGAATTATGGTAAATATTATTCTTTCTTTCCGGGTAATATTAAGGGTTATGGCATAGACGAGGTGCAGTCATTTGATTTTCAGAATTGTGTAATCGCAAATTACCATCCGATATTATCCTCAATTGAAAACAACATTTTTTCCATGGGAATAGACGGTTATTTTCAAAAATTTCCCAAAGATGCCAAGGTTTTATTAAGGGATGCACATACCGGTATGCCCATAATGATAATGTATCATTACGGGAAGGGAAATATTATTTTAAGTGCTCAATATACCGATTATAATTATGAAGATAAAAAAGTTACAAAGGAGGAGATGTATATTTTAAGAGATCTCTTTGCCTATTATAAATATAGGGATAGAAATATCAAAACAGTTTTTCATGGGGAAAAACTGAATATTCAACTTTTTCGATCCCGCAATAATATTTTTGGAACAGGAAAATATAAACATGCTGTAAAAGTAAAAATGTACATTTTAAATCCTGATAAATTTCCTGTAATTTTAAGAGAAATAAAAGTGGATCCGTATAATAATTCAAGGGATCAATTTTCGCTGAACTACGATACAAACAATTGCGAAGATCTGGGTATATATTGGGTAAAATATGAAGTTATAGGCGAGAATGGTAATGTATTGTTCAAAAATAACGAGGCACAGCGTTTTATTGTAAGAACCGGTATAAAACCTCATGGTTATCCTCCATTTTTGGGATGGATAACGGTAAAAGATGAATATTTTAAGTGTAATCAATTTTCAAAAATGACATTCCATTTGAATAATTTATCGCACGAGAAAAGACATTTTATAGTTTATTTCGGTGTAGGCAAGAAAAATATTAAATTTGTGGATGATATTTATATTGATCCCCAGACCGTTTTTTCAAAAGAATATGAATTCTTTCTCAATGCTGTTATGGGAAAGCGGATGTTAGTGGTATTTCTCTTTGATGCTGACATTCGGTGTAATGCTGACAAAAATCCCAAAGAAGTTCCTTTTTCTATCAATCATCCCTATATAGGTAATTGCTATAAAGTGATCTTTCCGGAAAAGTGAATAAGATCTATTTGCTTGTCCTTTGCTTTCTTTTGTTTAGATAAAATGCTACTATTCCGTAGAAAATAAACCCGTTTAAAAAATACCCCATTTGCATCCACCAAGGTGAATGAAAACAATTTAATATTGGCCAACCTTGAAATTGAGTTCCATAGCCAAGGTGAATTCCCAAAACATTGTATCCAACGGTTTCCACCGTTATTAACCCAATAGCCCAGAAGAAGCTCATTTTAAGCCATCTGATAAATTGACTTTCATGTTTGATGAATAGTTCAAAGAAAAAATATCCGAGCATTAAAAGCGTTGGCCATGCTAATATGGGAAACAGGGAAATACCGAAAATAGAATATCTTAATCCTCCATAAGCAGCATAAATATTTCTAATGAGGAATACCCATAGCCAAGAAATAATAACAGCCGGGATCCACGCCCATATTTTATCAGATTCAGTAATGAAACTAATAAGAACAATTAAAACGAGTCCTATAAGGATGCCAATTTCCTTGTCCATAAGAAGAATACTTAGAAAAATAAAAATTCCGCTTAAATAAATCACAAATCTCTTCATGTTTTATTATACTAATTTTTTCAAAAATATCAAAAATAATTTTGACAATAATTTATTAAGTGTTATAATTAAACAGATAGGAGTTTATTATGGGAACAAAAGGTAGACTGGAAGAATTAAAGAATAGAAGTTGGTAATGAAAGTCGGTTATTTTCAGTTTAACCCTAAATTTCTTGATATTGATCATAATCTCAATAAAATAGAGGATATGATTAGCGGAAGTGATACAGAGCTACTTGTTCTCCCTGAATTTTTCAATAGTGGGTATGCTTTTAACTCAATAGATGAAGTCAAGAGTGCAGCTGAATCAATTCCAAATGGTAGAACAACAGATTTTTTAATAAATATTGCTAAGAAGGAGAATATGTATATTACAGCCGGTCTTCCGGAAACAGATAATGACCAATATTATAATTCATCAGTATTAGTGGGACCTAAAGGCTATATTGGTAAATATAGAAAAGTACATCTTTTTTATAAAGAAAAATTATTTTTCAAAAGAGGAAATTTGGGATATCCAATTTTCAATATTGAAGATGTTAAAGTTGGAATGCTCATCTGTTTTGACTGGTTCTTTCCTGAAGCAATGAGAGCACTTGCTTTAAATGGTGCACAGATCATTCTTCATCCAACCAATCTTGTAATGTCATATTACCAGGAAGCATCCAAGGTAAGGGCATTGGAAAATCGGGTTTTTATAGTACTTTCCAATCGTTTTGGGGATGAAGGCGATTATCACTTTACGGGTCGTTCACAGATCGTTGATCCGCAGGGGAAGATATTGATCAATTCCGGGGAGAATATTGAAGAAATTAGGAGTATAGAAATTGACCCAAAGCTTGCGTGCAATAAAAAGCTGAACGAATTTAATGATCTATTTATGGATATATAAAAAGGGTCTTATGGATAATTATAAAGATCATAGGAAATCGGTGGCGGCGATCATAATTGACGAGCATAAGAATATCCTGGTCTTTCAAAGAAAAGATCATCCTGATAATTTTCAACTTCCCCAAGGAGGAATCGATCATGGAGAAGATAGTATTGATGCCCTGAAAAGGGAATTAAAAGAAGAAACAAATATTTTCGATTTTCGAATATTGAGAAAAAGTAAAAAGGAATATTGTTATGATCTGGAAAATTATATTAGAGAAGGTAAATCTTACAAGGGTCAATGCCATTATTATTTTTTATGTGAATTGACGGTGAAATTTAATTTTATACCCAGTGTTGAATTTATCTCTTATAAATGGATGGAACCACAAAAAGCAATGGAAAAATTCCCGTATTTCAAACAAGATATTATAAAACAGGTCTTTAAGGATTTTGAATTGATCTGATGATAGTTTCGACTTTTTGTGGTTACATCTATTTATTCAAAAATACTTGATATTGTTTTCATTGTTCTTGTCCTCGGAGGGCTTATATTTTCCATAATGAGTGAGGGGACAATGCGTCTTATTGCACTTGAACTTGCCACAGGTATATCATTTCATTAAAATTGGTCTATGCTCTTCATTCGCAGGCAAAGATCAATCATTTTGAACTCTGGATCTTAAGCTCTCTTGAGTGGCGTATTAATGAAATACAAAAAGATATAAAGAAACTCAGTAAAAAAATATCCCGGAATTCATAGATAAAAAAGAAGAGGTTAGAGGTTGGAGGAGTGAAAGAAATTTTGAGTGTGGAGTTGTAAAAACAGTATGATGAGTAAATAGGTGTATGAGTTGATGAGGAAATAAAGATATAAGAAAACACAAAATTACTTTTAACTTTTGAACATTTCACTCCGAACCAGTTTTATGGTGCTGGGTAAACCTTTACTTTTAAAATATGAAAAAGCGGGCTGCAGAGAAGGAGGCTTTTCTGCAGCCTGACGAGGGTGCGAGGAAGTATAACTAGAACGGGTGTTTATTCACCATAGTATGAATAAATTTTTCCACCGTTTCTGAAAATGTAAAAAAGGATCCCTCGTTTTGTGTTTGCTTGTGCTATTATTTTTAAATAATCTTCCATTGTTGTGATCCTGGAATTATTGATCTTCAATAGAACATCTCCCTTTTGTAATCCCGCTTTCTGAGCGAATTTCCCTTCCTTTACCGAAATGACTATAACGCCTTGTATATCAGAAGGTATTTTGTAATTTCTCCTTACATTTGTGGTCAGAGATTTAACTTTCAGACCAATCTTATCGGATGATTTTGTCCGCGCGTAATCATTGCTTTTGGAAGACAATTTCGCGCGAATGTTCATGTATTTGTTTTTTCTCCATACCCTTAAAATTATAATATCACCAGGTGTATGTGACGCTATTTTTATTGCAAGATCGGTACTGTCTTTAACCTTTTTGCCGTCTATTGATACGATAATATCCCCGATTTTCATTCCCGACTTTTCTGCCGGGCTGTTCTTCGTTATATCCGAAACCAAAGCACCGTTCTCACCCTTGAAATGAAAACCTTTTTTCAGGTTTTTGATATTCTGCACGGTTATTCCCAAAAAGCCTCTTTTAACCGTACCGGTCTTTTTTAATTGGGGAATAATGTTCTTTGCCAAATTCACGGGAACAGCAAAACCTATGCCTTCGAAACCACCGGAGCGGGACACGATTGCCGTATTAATACCTATTACATTCCCGTTGAGGTCAATTAGCGGCCCACCGCTATTTCCCCTATTAATTGCTGCATCTGTTTGTATTAATTGTTGTAATGGTGAATTTGTCATGCCTTGCCTTCCAAGTGCTGACACGATCCCTGCAGTAACGGAAAAATTAAGTCCGAAAGGATTACCAATGGCAATGACCCATTGTCCGATCTTTAACTTATCTGAATCTCCCAGATCTGCGTATGCAAGTCCTTTCGCTTTAATCTTGATCAATGCGATATCAATGGTATTATCAATCCCTATAACCTTGGCTTCATATTTCTTTCCTGATAAAAGCGTAACTTTTATCTTTGTAGCATCTTTCACTACATGATAGTTGGTAATTATATAACCATCATCAGAAATTATGAATCCGCTTCCCAAAGCTTCAACTTTCCTTTTTTCGGGGGCTGAAGGTTGTCCGAAAAAATGCCTGAATATGTCATCATTCGGAAACCCCGGTAAACCGCTAAAATTGGTGGAAATCTCTGCTTCAGTACTGATATTTACAACTGCGGGTCTGATCTTTTGCGAAACCTCAATGAATGCATCAGAAATGGACTGAAGCTGTTTTTTGGTGTTTTCAATTTCTGCAAAACCTACTATTTGAAACAGGAAAAAAAATAGAAAAAGAAAATAGAATTTTCTTCTCATATGTACCTCCATTATATACATTTCCCATAACTGCATATAATATGCCAAAACGGTAATGCCTGATATATTGGGAATTAATTATGCGTTTCTAAAAATGAATAAAAAAAATGTATATTTTTTATTACACCTTTTTGGAACATTTTTTACAAATTCCGAAAAAATGTATTTCAAATCCCAAAATATCTTCAAATCCGTTTTTCTTTAATTCTTCCAAAGAGAATTTTTCAAAAGGATCAATATGAACTTCCGTGATTTTACCGCATTTGATACAAATAATGTGATAATGAGGATCAGGATTGGTGTCATACCTTACTACCCCCGGTTCAAGCGTAATGGGAATTATCATTCCCGTATCAATGAGTTTGTCAATGGTATAATAGATCGTGGAAAATGATACAGAAGATACCTTTTTTGACACATGTTCTCTGATTTCTTGTGCCGAAGCATGATTATTGGAGAGGATATAATTGAGTATCTCCAATCTTTGCGGAGTGATCTTCAAGTCGCTGTTTTTCAATATTTCTCTTACTTCATTTTCCTTCATATTTTTATTTTTTTCAACTTTCTTTTTAAAGGTTTACCCGTGGGTGTTTTGGGTATTTCTTTCATAAAGATGAATTTTTTAGGTATTTTATAGGATGCTAAGTGTTTTTTACATATATTTAAAAGAATATTTTTAGGTATTTCTTTAGAATCAACGCTCTCGTAAAATGCAATGGGAACCTCATTGCCCGGCTCGAATTCGAATCCAACCACTGCAATCTCTTTTATATTTTCTTCTTTTGTTAAAACCATTTCAATTTCTCTCGGATAAATATTTAAACCATGTTTGATTATAAGATCCTTTTTTCTGTCCACAATATATATAAAGCCATCCTTATCGATCTTGCCGTAATCACCTGTAAAGAACCAATTGTTCTTAACTGCTTTAGCTGTTTCTTCGGGATTATTATAATAGCCAACCATTACATTGGGACCCCTGAGGATGATCTCTCCGACATCACCCATGGGAAGCTCCTCTTCATTATCATTGACGATCTTCGCTTCAACTGAGGGCAATGGCTTGCCGACACTCCCGATCTTAGGTTTTTTATATAGGTCTCCAATGGCAGCTACAGGTGAAGTTTCAGAAAGCCCATAGCCTTCGTGTATATAGATGCCGAATTTGTTCTTAAAGTTCTCCACAGTTGCCGGTGGTAATGGTGCTGCACCTGATACACAGAACTTTAATGAATTTATATGTTTAATTATCTTAGGTAGATTTGCCTTTGAAAGAGCATTAAAAATAGTTGGCAATGCTACAAAAAAAGTTACTTTTTCTTTTATCATGGTTTTCAACATGAGCTTCCCGTTCTTAAGATTATTGAACACTACCATTTTGAGACCCCATAAAAGCGGAACAATAAAGGTTACCGTATAAGAATACGCGTGAAATAACGGTAAAAGAGTATACATTACCTCCTTGTGAGAGATCTTGGTAAATAAAATAAGATCTCTAAAATTAGATATAATATTTTTATGAGATAAAATAACTCCCTTAGGTCTCCCGGTAGTACCTGATGTATATATTATCAAAGCATAATCCTGCTCTTTTACGGGAAAAGTAAGATTTTTATCATCTTTATCACACATTTTTATTTCATCCATTAGTACAGGATATCCTTCGCCTTTTTCCAAGAAGATCAAATTGTCAATTATTTTTTCATTAAGGAGAGGTTCAACTTCATTTAAAAACCTACTCTCAATAAATAATGTTTTTGCACCGCTATCTTCAAGAATATACTTGATCTCATCTCCTTTTAAAAGATAATTTATGGGAACAATAATAATGCCCATTCTCAATGCTGCGGTATGCAGAAAAATAAGTTCGGGGATATTTGATGATAAGACCGATATTTTATCCCCATATTTTATGCCGAGTTTTTCCAAAAAATGTATAATCCTATTGGAAATTTCATGTACTTCTTTATATTTATACTTTGTCTTGCCAAATTTAACTGCAATTTTATTTTTATATTCCCGAAAAGCTTCATTGATGGCAATATTCAAAGTTTTATGTTCTAACATATTTATTACTCCAATCCCAACTTTTTCCTTGTTTCCTCAGGTATCATATCAGGTGACCATGGAGGATCATAAACAAGTTCGATCTCGGCTTCTTCGATACCATCTATTTCCTCTACCGTGTGTTTTGCCTCTTGTGTAATATAATTTGCTAAGGGACAACCGGGAATGGTCAATGTCATTTTTATTTTTGCAATTGCTTTTTCAACCTTAATACTATATATCAATCCCAACGAAACTATATCGATCCCGATCTCAGGATCTAAAACCTTTTCTAATGCATTTTTTACTTGTTCCTTATCTACCATGATAATACCTCCAATTATTACATATGTTAACAAAAAATCTAAAAAAAACAAAATATCTTCCCGCAAAAATCATTTAATATATTTATATATCAAGGATGTTCCGATATTTTCTTTTCTCAATACCTCTCCATTTTTGATTGCTTTAATAAAGTTGCTTTCTTCCTCTTCGGTGAAATTACTATTAAGCACTAAGATAGAAGAGATCTTCTTCTCCTCATCAAATATTATTTTTATTTTAAAGTGTTTTTCTCCTTTTGAATTATCAATATTCGGTAGTATAAATTTAATAAGGTTTTCATAAGTTAGAATTTCGATTTTTTTTATGGTGATCTTTACTATGGTAATGGTCTTATTATTTCCCAAAACGATGAATTTCAATGTATTCATGCATATATTACAGCCGGGTATATTGAAAACATAGCCCTTTTTTACCTTTTGGGGTTTAAGGATCTTACCGTTTAACTTCACTTTTACATCTTCTTTAACTGTGATGAGCACCGGTGAAAGCATATGCATATGCGCATCTATTTTATAAATACCTTTTTCCAATAATTGCCCCAGAGGAAAGGTTTCATTTTTATCAGAATTGAATACTATCTCCCCATTAAAAGTGAATTTCCCCCTTTTATCATAGGTGAAAACCCCTCTCACCTTAATGGGATCATTATATTCAGGTATATTTATATTTTCACATTTAGAGTAGTGTATTTTATGCCTAATATTCTCATAAGTTATATTCGTAGACGCAATATTTGAGACAAACAATAGTAAAAGAAAAAAGAATAAAACATATTTTTTCATATACCCCTCCTAATCTTTTATTATTTCAATTTTATTATTAATAATATTTCCCTGTGTAAAATACTTTACAGAATAAGTAATCTTTACGGATCTTCCCTTTTTATTTTTTCTTAACCCTTTTATATTTATAGTGCTGTCATTTAGGGAAATATTTTTTACTTCCTGTAGGTCAAGTTTTGTTTCAAATTGTTTGGAGTCGCTTAAATTATAAATTGAAAAAATAATTTTTTTAAAGTCATTATTTTCAGGTTTGGCTACTTGAAAAATCTTTATTGAGAGATCTCCATTTTTAAATGTCCACATTTTTTCAATATGAGATAAAATAGGATGTTTCTCATATGATTCTATGAATGTTTTCCCTCCTTTACATGAGAAAAGGAATAGTAAAAAAAACATGACAAGATATATAT
>JAGGYO010000101.1 GCA_021162505.1 bacterium | reverse complement strand
TAGAGAAGAATATTTACTATGAATATAATGAACCAGAGCGGAAGAAAGACAATGTTCCTCTTATAATATATTGTTACTCTTATAAGCTTTTTTGTACGGATCTTAGACATATCCTTTGCTTTTAAATTCTCCTTTATACCTATCATGAGGTTTTGATTATCATCAAGGAGATTATTTATCTCTATTCCTTTAATGACTGAAAATCTTTTTACATTATTCATTAGAATTTCATTTTTATTGATATTCCTTTTTATGGTTTTTAGTTCATTATAATAAGGAATATTCACTAAGAAAAAAACCAAGATGAACTGAAAAACAGTGATGAGTAATAATATGATCAACTTTTTCATATACCTACACCCTTTGCCCATCGAATAAAAACATAGGCCGCCCAGAGTTCGCGGGAAAGGTCCTTTTTCCCATTCTTGTGAATTTTTAACATATTAATAATGACATTTTTATTAAAATCTAAAGCATGGAAATCTGCATCTTCAAATGTATTGAGAAATTTAGTATACAATGTGGTAGATATCCATTGTGCCATGGGAAGTGAAAATCCCATTTTGGGTCTGTGAACAATACCTCTCGGCAATTTTTTTCTTACCAATTGTTTCAATATACGCTTTTTATTGAATATTTTTACCTTCTCCCTTCCAGAAATTGAGAACATATATTCACTTAATGCCTTATCCAAAAAAGGCACCCGACCCTCTATGGAATTCATCATTGAAGCTCTGTCTATCTTTACCAAAAGGTCAGCCGGCAGATAATTTTTCAGATCAAAAAACATTGCCATATTGATCAATTCTCCGGGAGAAGTATAATCTGTTTTCATATTTTGAAACAGCTTATGCTGAAGCGATAGCCCTGGAAATATATTGCCGATTTCATCAATGTTAAATAATCGTTTCCAATTCATATGAGCATTCAATGAATTCCTGTCCATTCTTTCAAGAAATCTATTCAATTTGAATTCCCATCCCAATTTCTTATTATTTACAGGAATCATTTTTCTTATCAATGGGGACATTTTTGAAAGGATCGGATAAAATGCCTTGATCCTCTCATTGAGAAGCGTAGCCTCGTATGTATAGTAACCGCCGAAGATCTCATCACCGCCTTCACCTGACAATAATACGGTTACATGCTCCTTGGCATATTTGGTAATAAGAAAAACATTCAAAGCAGCTGAATCCGAAAAAGGTTCATCGAAATTATCAATGATATCAATATTTTTCAAAATATCAGAGGGTGAAACCGGAAATGAATAATTCTTAATACCCAAATAATTCGCTACCGATCTTGCCTTGGAAGATTCATCGAATCCGGTATTGGGAAATGATAAAGTAAATGTATCGACCTTTTTGCCAAGCTCTTTTATATATAAAGCGATAAGTGCAGAATCCAATCCACCTGAGAGTAAGAGTCCTAAATTAACATCTGATAGTAATCTTTTCTCCACACTATTTCTTAATAGTTCGTCTATTTTAAAAAGTGAATATTCTTTCTCATTGCCATATGATATATCCCAGTATTTCTCTTCTTTAATGATAATACCATCTTTTATGACCATAAATGACCCGGGCGCAATGTTTTTTATATATTTAAAAACAGTATTTTGCGAACTATTGTATCCAAAAGAAAAATACTCAAATATAGCATTTCCATCAATGGAATTATCATTTTCATATTTTTTAAGGGCTTTTATTTCAGATGCAAAGGCAAAGACATCGCCTTTTTTGAAAAAGTATAAGGGCCTTATTCCGAAATGATCGCGCGCCAGGATCAGTTTTTCATTTTTTTTATCATAGATCGCAATAGCAAATTGTCCGTCCAAAAGTTCAAATATGGCCTCACCATACTCTTCATAAAGATGGGGAATTATCTGGGTATCACAGTTAGAAGTGATCTGATGCCCCTTTTCCAGTAGATATCTCTTTAATTCCTTGAAATTATAGATCTCCCCATTATAAACCGTAATTATACTTTTATCCTCATTAAATGCGGGTTGACCCCCATGTTGAATATCAAGAATAGACAAGCGGCGATTACCTAAAGAAATAATGTTATCATTATAATAGCCCTCTTCATTTGGACCTCGGTGAAAAAGCGCATTATTCATCGTTTTTAATAATTCTTTTGAGTTTTCCAAATTATTATTGAAGAATCCTACTATACCGCACATATATTATTATAAATTATTTTAAGTAAATAATCAATTTTTCTCTTGGAGCTTTTTCAATCGTTTTAGTTTTATTTTTGATGATTCATTATAGGGAAAAATTTTCAATGAGCGTTCATAATATTTTTTCGCTATTAATATATCCTCATTCCTTTTTGAATCATAATAACGGTAATAGTAGGTATCTCCCTTATTTTCATAATAATTGGTTAGGGCAAGAAAAATAAATATTATAAAAAAGAACATTATGAGAAATATCTTAATTATTTTTAAGGATTTTTTTTGCATATTCCAATGCCTCCTTTTTGCTGCATATCTTGCCTTCCAAATAAAGTTCATTTATCTTTTTCAACATCTTACCAAGAGCAACACCGCTTTTATATCCAATTTCCATTAGATCTTCACCGGAAAGAATACGCTTTTTCTTCTTATTAACCATTCGTTTGAACTCATCTAATTTCAATAAAAATCTCTTAACGAAATCTTCCTGTCCTCTATCTCTTTTATCGTGAGCGGCGGCACCATCTCCAAGAAAAAGAATAATATGCTCCATTATTGAACCATGGGTACGGTCATTGAATTTTCTTAATGAACGATTTGTGATATTATTATTGAACTTTAAATAAGCAAGATCCATATGATCTTTTATTAATGAAAGCAATAACCTTTTTTCCTTTTTGGATAAAGGCTCGCTTTTAAGGAATTCCTCAACTTCTAAAAAACTCACTTTTTCATGCCCGTAAAAATGATATTCTCCTTTTTCATTCATCGTTCGTGTCTTCTCTTTTCCAATATCATGCAATAAACCGCTAAGTTTTAAAATAAAAGAATTATTGTAATAGTCATATTCTTTTTCATAATGCTCTATCCACTTATAGACCAATAGAGAGTGCGTATAGATGTCAAAACTATGATATTTATTCTGTTCTATATCCCTTTCCAATAAACTTAACGGCTTTATAATGGATGAAATAACACCTCTTTTTTCAAGATCTTCAATTATATTGAAGCTGGGATTAATATTGAAGATCTTTTTCATCTCGTAATAAAGTCTTTCTTTGGGCATTTCCATTAATCTTTCCATTGAAAAAGAATTAATTGTTTTTTGGGTCCGGCTTTCTATTTTTAAATCATAGAAAGTTTCCAATCTAAATGCCCTTAAAAATCTTATGGGATCGAGTTGCAAAAATTCAGGACTGCACATCCTCAATAATTTTGTCTTGATATCATCCATTCCGTCCAGAGGATCGAGCATAGTATCTTCTGCAAATGAATAATAAACGCTATTTATTGTAAAGTCCCGCCTTGCGGCATCCTTTTCAATATTTTCCAATATTTGTGTAATATCAAAATGGGTCTTGCTGAAAACGAACTTTAATACTTCATTTCCTCTATTGTCAGAAATGAGATGAAAATCCCTTTTAAAATATTTTGATAACTCACGCCTGAACTTTTTTACATCTTTAACAATAAGATCAATATCATTAATGGGTTTATGATAGTAAAGTGCGGGAAATAATCCCCCAACGATATAAAGCTCTTTTTTGAGCCTCTCGGGTAGCTCCTTAAAAAAAATAAGTTTGGACACATACCTTTTAACCCTATTTTTCATATATTATCTCATAGATGTCCTTGAAGGTATGATAGAAGACACTTTTCAAGCCCTCCAATTTTTTTAGGATCACTGATTCATAGTTCTTAATGTAAAACGGTTTGTTCTTTTCCAGCTCCAAATACGCGAAATTACCGAGAATCTTTATCAATCGTTGAAATGCCATTTTATGAACCAATTCAGTATCTTCTTTATTGTCAGGCAAGATCAGGGGATACAATTTTGAAAAATCCGTATATAGATCATATAAGAATGATGCCCTATCATAATATAAATTTCCCAAACGCAGATCCTGATAATCAATAATAAAGAGTTTGTCGCGAAATATAAAAATATTTCTCGAATGAAGATCTCTGTGTACGAGTGATCTCTTGGCAGCAGCTATCTCTTTGGAAAGAATTTCAAAACTTTCTCTCACGCTGCATAGATCCTTAAAGTGATTTCCCTTGAATTTCTCAATATAATATTCATTGAAAAAATCAAATCCCCAAAGGTATTTCTTTTCATCCATTGGTTCATAGATCGAGGAATATCCATCCAAAGGAAGTTGTTCAAATCCCTCTATTGATCTTATTATCTTGGAACTTAATTGTAATAGATCGTGCTCTTTTGAATATCTTTCTAGCGACATATCGCCAAGATCCTGAAAAATAATAATATTTTCCAATGGAAATTTTTCTATGATCTGCGGAATGTGGATATGATGCTTTTTTAAAAATTCATAACTTTTTATTTGGGTATCATAAAGAATATTATCATTTCCATTATCCTGTAGAACAAGGGTTTTATTGTTTTTCAAAAATATCCTCAAGTAAAGACGAGAAGAGGCATCCATGGAAGCCGCTTCGATCTTAAAGATAGAAAATTTGCCATTTAGGAGATCGTAGTATTTAGAAAAGTCCATTTCCTTTTTTATAATATTCAATCACGATCTTCCTTGCTTTTTCCATCTCATCTTTTAAATATATATCCCTTTTAACGGGTTTTAAATATTTTTCCATTAGAGCGGTTAATTCAAGATTCTTTTTACCTTTTATATCCTTTTTGCTCAAATAATACGCTTGATATAGTGTCAGAACAAATAAGGACATTGCCTCCTCTAAATTGTTCACCGAATCCCTGAACTTTAAAGCACTGTTTCCTGCCATGGAAACAAAATCTTCTTGATCTCCCGAAACCGGTATATTGTAAACACTGGCGGGGGTAGCTAAAACAGAATTTCTATTTGCAAGAGATGCCAAAGAATATTGAACAAGCATAAAACCGGAATTCAATCCGGGTTTTTCTAATAAGAACGGGGGAAATCTGGAGATATTCGGGTTTATCAAACGATTTGACTGCCTTTCTATTAATGAGAGAAGTACCGATGTAGAGATAGCGGCTGAATCCAGTGCAATACCAATTGACTCTCCGTGAAAGTTACCCGTTGATAAATATAATTCTTTTTCGGGAATAAATAATGGATTATCGGAGACGGAATTAAACTCTACCTCTAATTCCTTCTGAACATATAAAAGATTATCAATTATACCGCCAATGACCTGCGGAACACAGCGAATGGTATAAGGATCCTGGACTTTTGTCCTGCTTTTATCAATAGAGATACCGGCTAAGCTCTTTTTCAATACATCTAAGAATATCTTGATCCCCTTGAAAGGTCTCAATTCATATACCTCATTTCTAAATGCTAACCGATTTATATCTTCGAGTTCGAACCATAAGCCCATTAGATGAGTATACAACAGAAGCATGCTCTTGAGCTTAAAGAGATTCAATCCCCCAATAGTAGCGGAAAATTGCATTCCATTCGTTAGTGCTAAACCCTCCTTTGCTTTTAATGAAAATTTTTTGATCTTTAATAATTTTAAACCTTCTGCAGCTTTTATTATCTTGCCTTTATAATAAAATTCACCCTTGCCGAATAATGTGGCGAACATATGTGCGAAAGGTATAAGATCACCGGATGCGCCTAAGCTTCCGCCTTCATAGGTTACGGGAATGAGATCCCGGTTCAAAAGGTTCACTATCAATTGTGCTAATTCCTTGGTTACACCTGAATTACCCTTTAAGAATGTCATTAATTTTAGAAAAAGTGCTCCGCGTATATATTCCTTCTCTATTTTTTTACCATTGCCTACGGAGTGTGATAATATAATATTCTTTTGGAGCTCTTCTAATTTGTCTTTGGAAATGGCAATCCGCGCTAATTCGCCAAAGCCGGTATTTACCCCATACATTGTCTTATTTTCATTGATTAATTTTTCAATATATGATCTGCATTTCTTTAGTTTTGCATAATCCTTATCCTTTAAGACAATATTCTCAATGTTCAATGAAAATTGCGCCAATTCTTCCAGACCAATTTTTTGTTTTACTTTCATAATGCTTCTCCAATCATATTGCTATCTTTAATATATGATACCAAAATTTCAAAAATTTTAAAACTCAATTCCGGATTATTTATTATAAACATCTTGAAAGCCGATGCAGGAATGATCAACACTTCCGAGTTGGTTAGGGCTTTTACTGTGGCGGAGGTCTCTTTTGTAGAAATTATAGATAACTCGCCGAACCAATCTCCTTTTTCCAGTTTTTTAACAGAGGTCTGGATAAAACCGATCTTCTTTGTAACCTCAGCCTTTCCGGATTTAATAATATAAAGATTTTCACCCTGTTTTCCCTCTTTCAGCATAATATCCCCTTTTTTAAAATTTGCTTTTTTGGAAAGCATTAGCAGGGATTCCAGTTTAAAAATTGAAATTTCATTGAACATTTCAACATTTTTCAAAAGCATGAGATTATCCATTATGTCTTTCATAAAAATTGACTCCTTATCATTTGATATTCGCTCTTCTAAATTTATTGTATGTAAGAATACTTTATCCGTTTTTGATAATTCCCCCTTTTTATTATCCCTATATTTATTTTTTCTTCGCATTTTAAAGGTTAAGTCCAGAAGGTTCAACGCAGTTATCAATTCCCGCTTATTGGGAATATTTTTCCCTTGAATCAGTTCTTCAAAATACAGGATGGTTTCGGAAATAACATAGTAGATATCCGAATTGAAGGAATTTAAAATATTGACATTTTCTTTTTTAAGGTTAATAAAAACCAATAATATAATGAAATCTATGATCTTTTTTCTTAAATACTCCTTCAATAGCGTTTTTTTATCACCATTGGGAATATTAAAATATAAGTTCCATAGATGTAAAATATTAAGATATG
>JAGGYO010000062.1 GCA_021162505.1 bacterium | reverse complement strand
TTGGCAAGCAGAAAATATTATGATGATGGTGTGAAAATTATTGAAATTTTAGAAAATCAATTTGATAAAAATAAAGAAAAAGATATATTGGTTCAATACCAGATAATACTCAATACTATTAAAATCGTCTATAGTGTAATGCCCTGGGAACAATATTTCGAAAAAAGAATATCAGATTATATTGATGTATTTGTTTCAAAAAAAATATTTAACAATAATTATTTTTATCTTTTAAGCACTTTATCAAAATTCGCTGAAAGAGAATGTATCTACCAAGATTATAGTGAGAGATTAACTTATGGATTAGAGATTTCTTATAAACAAAAAGATACGGAAAGCATGTTTTTGATCTTAAAAACACTTGCGAACTATTACTATTATACAGACGATTATGAAAAAGCATTATATTTTGAGAATAAAAAGATATACCTTGCGGATAAATTAAAAAGACCTTTAAGCTTGGATGATCTTGGTGATGTTGTATCAACAAAAATAAATTTATATTATCCACTTGGGGAGATTATTAACTTACTTCGAGAAGTAAGAAGACAGGCAAAAGAGACAAATAGACTGGAATTATATATTGAACTTCTTACTAATGAATTTATTCTTTATCATAGAACAGGGGACTTTAAATCTGCAAAGAAAATAATCAGAAAAGCATATTTATACTTCAGGCACTCTACAGAGGCAAAATTATTGACCAATTTTGAAAGGGTAGCTAAATATTATCCGGAAATATTTACAAAAGAAGAGGCTTTAACAGACATTAAAGCGCTATATGATGACAATGTTATCTCTGATGATATCTATGCGGCGTATAAAGAAAATTTAGATGTTTTTTACGAATACAACATTTGCTATCGCTGGTCGCCTGCGCAAATGGATGGAATTTTAAATGGGAATTTACAACTTGAAACACCTATGATGCTTCTGCATTACGCTAAAAAGAATAAAAAGCTTCCTACCATAGATCAAACAATGGGTAAGGTTGAAAAAAGATTTCTAAATCCTGAGATTACCGGAGATTTTCTTGTATATAATATTACTAAGTTTATGCTTACTAAGGATGAAAAGTTGATAAATACTATCTTTGAGTTATCTAAAAAGCTTCATATCGCAGGGTTTACAATGATAAATGTTTATTCTATCATTCCTTTTATGGAATTTGCTTTAATGGGAAAGATCAAGAAATCTAAAATATTTTCTTTTATTGAGTTTTACAAAGAAATTAAAGAATATTTATTAGATAATATGGATAATTCTCAGGAAGAATTGTTCAAAACAACATATTTCTATAAAAGAGGACAGAAGATCATTGAGTATTTTAACGCAAAGGGTTAGTACAGACGCCCAAGTTGGGCATCTCTACTTCTTAACCCACTTATTTTTTTTGTTCTTGTAATATGTATTTTCGGGAGAATCTTCGAGATTCATTAAAAAAAATGCTTGATATACTTTCTTTGGGGATGATTTGAATTTTGCGTCGGTTTCGATAATCCTTTGCATTATTAAGGTTCTAGCTTTATTTTCTTTTTTCAACAGTAATTCTATCAGGTTTTTTTCTTTTTTTTCAAGTTTAGAAATTTTTTCTGGATCAACAATTCTAATCAATCCTGAAGGTGTCTCTCCCAAATACCCTTTTAATTTCAGTTCATTTATATCATCTTTCAAAAATTCTCGGTCTCTGACTGCCTCAACAACTTCTTTTCTGTCGGCAGTGATCTTAATTTTGCCACCACCTCTTTCAGAAGCTACCATCCATGCATCTTCTTTGATCTTGGAATATTCTCCAAGTACTTGATTTTCAAGAGCAGTTTTTTCACCTGTAATTTTTATATCCGGTATCTTTACCGTACAAGATGTAATACCTATGAGCAAAACAAGTATTGATATTTTAAAATAGATCTTCCATTCCATATAATCTGTCTTCATTTTGTTTAACTATGTATTCTACAGCTTTTAATATGCCCGAAGCAAATGTTTTTCGGGATATTGCTCTATGTGTTAGTTCAATTCTTTCTCCGTTCCCAGCAAATATTACTTTATGATCACCGACAACATCACCACCTCTTAGGCTATGGATAGCAATTTCTTTTCTATTTCTAGGCTTGTAATTTCCTTTTCTGCCGTAAATTACATTATGATCGGGATAATTCTGTGTAAGAATGTCTCGGAGCTTTAAAGCAGTACCACTAGGCGCATCTGTTTTCTGGTTATGATGCATTTCGATCATTTCAATATCGTAATCATTTTTTGCAAGTTCTGCGATATTCTTAAGCGCCTTTCCAAGTATATAAATACCAGGTGAAAAGTTTGGAGAATAGAATACCTTTCCCTTTTTAGCCATTATTTTGATTTTTGCCATATCCTCATCGCTAAATCCGGTGGTACCCGTAACAAACGGTTTTCCATTATCAATGCTAATTTTCATTCGTTCCAAACAAGATTCTTTGGAAGTAAAATCAACGACTACATCAACATCGTCATGATCAATAATATCCTCAAGTTTAATTCCGATCCCAATATTGGAAAGAAGGCATTTATCGTTGGTTTCTATGATATATGAAATATTGAAATCTTCTCCCATTTCACATAATTCAGCAATAGCTCTGCCCATTCTTCCATATCCGCCACATAAAGCAATATTTATCATAAAAACTCCAAGGTATCATCATTTTAGTTATTTCAATATATAAATATGATAGGTAAAATTCAAGATAAATGTAATTTCATATTAAAATAGGTAATTAAAAGGTTCGGTAGGATTCAAACCGTTTAATCCACCCTTTTAGGAAGACTTTTTCATTTCTTTCGGATGGAGAGTTTTTTATTCGATTTTCTAGAACTTCAATAGCTGATTTAATGAATGCATCAACTGGATCCGGGTTGAATCCCATACCCTGAAGGACTTGAAGTAATCCCCAACCCTGATGATTATATCTTTCAGTAAAATTAATCCCGGATCCCTTGAAATTGATATAGTCAATGACAACAAATTTACCAATATCCAATTCAAGAAGCTTTTTAATGTTGATTCTAGTTGCAGGATCATAGTCAATAATATCTTCAAGCATATTTAAAGCCCTTTGATATAGGAATTCTGCTTGAAAACCTTTTGTGTTTTCGAGCCAAACTTTTATTTCTTCAATTTGACCAGAGTTTTTCGGATCAAGGAATTCATCCCTGTTATTCCAAAGGCATCCGTCGTTATAATTTTTCAATATCTCAGGAATTTCGATATCATCATAAATGCAAATATCTAAAAATTTTTTAAATGATGGCTCAAAAGGTACTTTGATATTGTTAGGGAACCATAAAAAATGTCCGATTCCAATAGATGGGAATTCTTCGTTCTCACTCCACCAAACGAGATATTCCCTTTTACAAGCACATTCGTTCTGATAGATCTTTTCGGCTATTTTTTCTACATGCTCAGTAGAGATACTAAATAATTCTTCTAATATCATGGGTAAATCACCTTATCCATTTTAATATCGTGTTCTTCGATCGGAACTTCATCAACAAATTGAAAATTATAGCAAATTCCCATCAAAAAAGTATTGTTTTTTATTCTTCTAAGTATTTTGTCGTAGTATGCCTTACCTCTTCCCATTCTATTATTGTTTCCGTCAAAAGCAACACCTGGAATGATAGCAAGATCCAACTTGTTTAATTCTACAAAAGGTTTTCCAATTGGTTCAGGTATGTCATAAAGTTCACCGTTCTTCAGAGAATTTTTACCTACAAATTTCTTTAATAACAAATCATTGCCATCAACAGAAGGTAAAATAAATGTTTTTTCTTTGTGCCATTTAGTAATAAATTTTCGGGTATCAACTTCATCATCCATAGCCCAATAGATAAATATGTTCTTTGCCTTTTGAAATTGCTTGGAATCTTCAACCTTTTTCATTATAAGAGCAGATTTGACATTTCTTTGGTTATTATCGATATTCTTTTTTCGTCTTCTTATTTTTTTTCTCAGAGCTTTTTTCCGTAAATGTATTTCATCATTCATAAGGTATACCGAATGTTTATTAATTTCTTTACTCTAAGTTATAAATAATGTATTTTATTCACAAGTTAAAAAACAATTAACAATGGACAATGG
>JAGGYO010000218.1 GCA_021162505.1 bacterium | reverse complement strand
GGGATAAAATATAAAATTTATTTGGAAATTTTAATAAAAATTTCACTGCACCTTTATATTCATTCAAGAGGATATAAGAATCCAGGATCGTTTGAAAGATACCATTATATAAGAAATCTTTCCCTATATTTATATCGTCACTTTTATTGACCATATTCAATACTAACCGATATTGGCCTAATGAGAAAAGAATTTTTATATAATTCACTCTTTTGCCAAATGTATCATTTCTTAGTGATGAATATAATTTCTTGAACTTGTTCTTATTGGTTTCAAAATAATAACCAAGGAGAAAACTTTTAAATTGAGTTGTATTTTTATTAAAATATAAAAGGAAATGTTCTTTCTCGTCATTAGAAATAAGAGAAAGCAGAAAAAATCTAACATTGTCATCTTTTGATCTATTTTTAATTATCTTTTTTATATAGGCATCGAATTTTTCATCTTCTTTTATATTGTTGACAATTCGCGAAATATAGGGCCGATAAGACATATTGATATGAATGTTCTTTTCAATTAGGAAATAAAGAATATTCATTGCTTCTTTATAATATTTATTTTTATAACATTCCAGGAATGCCTGATTCAAAATAAACGGGTTCTTCGTAGGCAAAAAAGTTTTGGTAATAAAATCACTAACTGCGGTTTTATCATTGTAAAGAGAAAAGATATAAAATGCTCTGTCAACCAAGAATGAATTATGCATCTTATTGTTTAATACGGCAGTGGAAATAATTTTCAATCCTTCTTCATAATTATTGTTCTCAATATTGTCATTGACCATATTGATCATCTGAGATGTGGTGAGTTTCTGTGAGAACACTTGTGAAACGAGAATAATTAAAATAAGTGTCATAAGAATTTTTTTCATATTTATATGATACAATTTTTTATTTTAAAAAACAAGTAAAATAATTCAAATATTCTTTGTATTCATTTATGGGTATAATGATCAGGATAGTAAAATACAGAAGTTTTTCAAAAAATCGCTTGAATATTTTATTAATAAATAATATAATAAAAAAATGGAGGTTCGTTATGAAGAGAACATATCTTATCTTAATTATTGCAATATTAGGGCTGTCACTATTTAATTGTGGCAATACATATGACAATCTTGCCACTAATTTGTATATAAAGAGTGAGAGAGCTGCTGCTGTTGCATCATTAAAAACATCTGATCAGGAAAAAGCATTTCCTTATGTTATTAAGGTTTTGGGTTCAAGGGATGAAGATTCTGTAAATGCTGCCATTGAAGTTTTCCAAGCTTGGGACAAAGACACAACAATTAAAAAATTAAAAGATGTTTTTATAAACACTGATAATACTGTAATAGCCCAAAATATTGTTAGGTGTTTGTCAAAAATAGGTGGACAAGGATCAGAAGATTTTCTTATTAAGTTATTAGATGATAGTAGATTATTAGTTCAAAGTGAGGCTATGATAGGATTGGGTGAACTAAAATCAAAAAAAGCTTTGGAACCTATCTTAAAATTATTAACACCGGAGAATTTAAATAATCCTATTTTGACATCTGCTTTAAATTCTGTTCAAGAGATAGGCGATCCAAGTTCTGCCGCGCCATTAAAACAATTACTGGACTCAAAAATAAATAGTGTTTCATTGAAGATCAATATATTCAGAGCGATTCTTTCCGTTGATCCTGATAATGCTGAAACCTTCTGTCTTAGTAAGTTGGAAATCTCCAATGATATAAGAATGATATCTGTTATTGTAGAAAAATTGAGAAAAGTGGGTACAAAGAATTCAATAAAACCATTAGAAGATCTCAAAAAGCAGGTCAATGGAATGGATAAGATGATCGATAGGACCATAGAAATGATCAAAGAAAGGAGCGGTAAATAACAAAAAATAATTTTTCCTGGTTTTTAAAAAATTTAATTGAATTGATCAATAAAATATTAAAGGAAGACAATAAAGAAAGCATATTACCTACTATTGCACAATTTTCTAAAGAATTTTTAGAATGTGAAAACATTGTAATATGGCTATGGGATGAAAAAGAAAAAGTATTAAAACCCAGTCATTATTATGGGTTAAAGGATGAAGAAATAAAGGGCCATACATTCGGCAAAGGTGAAGGCATTATTGGCAGGGCATTTCTTACGGGTGAAACTATTTTTGAAAAAGATTTAAAAGGTAGCAAATATTTCGTGGAGAAAGGAAATGTTGTAAATAGAATTCGTGATATTATGGTTGTTCCGCTTTTTAAGGAAAAGGAAATATTCGGTGTTTTTGATATTACAAATAAAAAGCAGGGAGTATTTACCGACGACGATCTAAATAAAATTACCGTCATTGCATCACTTGTATCTATTTTATATTACATCAATGATAATAAAAGTGAACAATTAAAAAATTATCAATTTTATTCCACTTTATTGGATCTTTTGTCATTAGAGCATTTTACTGAGAGTGAAAGGAGCTTTTATACTCAATTGAGAGAACTTTTAGAAAATTCATTTAAATGCAAAGTGGGTGTTCAAGTCCAAAGAGCCGGGTTCACCGTGTATGACTGCGGACTTGATTTTATTCCCGAGAAGATCGAGCGAGTGGAAAAGATGAATTTCTTTCAGCATAAAGACGGCTATTTATTTTATAATCTCATCTCTCAAAGAGCTGTATATTTATACATGGATGATGCTCAGGGGATGGACAATTTATTATTTACTCCCCAGCATAAAATAATATTTCAATCTATTTTGCATAGAATATTCTTAGAATTTTATTATTATTTAGAGATTAAAACGAAGAATAGTCAATTGGATTTTTTACAAAAATTGATGCTGGCATCTTTTAAAAATTTTAGAGATGTACTTTATCCGTATATTGAGCACGGTATTGAGATCTATAATAACTATTTACTGTATTCATTGGAATATTATGCATTAAATGGCGAAAATTATGAATTAGTATATTCAGAAGGTCCCTTTAAGAACGAACATCTTAAATTCCCTGCGGATAGTCCATTATTGGAAACATTATCTCAAAACGATGTTTTTATACTTAATCGTGCAGCTACAAACTCATATGAAAATTTTCAATTTGTGAAAAATTTTAACGATAAAACAGTTTCATTGTATGCTAAAGCCATTAAATTGGATAATCAGATCAAATATATTTTTGTCTACCGCTGGGATTCAATATTTTCGCCCGAATTGAATTTTTTTAATTTTATAGAACTTATTGAAAAACAAATTGTATTAAAGGATGGTCTTATTCAGGATATAAACCACATTATTGCCGGAAGGCAAGGAATATTTCAATTATTTTTAAAAATACTGGGCTTATTTGATGCCAAACTATTTGTTCATTTAGAGAAAGTAAAACAAATCGCTGTGGGATTAAATGAAATGTTACAGCTAAATTTTAATACGGAGGATGTTATCCTGGCATCGTATTTTCATGATATCGGCAAGATATTTTTAGACGATAGTAATATGGAAAAGCATCTTGATAAGGGATATAATTTTATTAAAGATATTAATATTCCCAATGAAGTAAAAGAGGTTACATTGTATCATGAGGAGATGTGGAATGGTAAAGGTCCCAAGGGTTTAAAAAAGGAGGATATTCCCGCTCTTGCCCGTCTTATCCATTTCGCGAATATCATAGATAATTTTTTTGCAATGAATGGAGTTGATTTCGATATGCTTAAAAAATATTTTAAAAGTATCTCCAATGTTGAGGTAGAAAAGGAATTGATCAATATCATAATTAAAAATTGGCCTGTTTTTGTTGTTGAAATGAAGAACATATATGAAGCTTAGATCACTAATATTCTTTTTTTTAATTATAAATGTATCTATTATTGCGAACACAAAATATATTACTTATGTTGAACATGATGTGGGAAAGGATGAATTCAATAACTTTTTAGCACAAAGAGCAATCTTTTCTCTTTTGGAGTCTCCCGATGGTTTGATCTTGGGCGGTACAGCAGGAGGAGCTTTAGGAAAAGCAATATTATTCTGCTATGATCCTCTTTTAGAGTACAATCCGGGTTATATGAATGGTAATAACCCGAAAGTCATTTTCTCAAAGACAGTAAGTTCCAATTATGTTGATTATTATAATACCTTAGGTGTTTCTCTGATCAGGAGCAATTCAATTCCCGATACGGTATATTTTGTTCTACAGGGTTCTTTTGATGCTGCTTCCACCATTCCATATAAGATCATGATGATCGATTATGATAAAATACATGATGATTTTTCAAGCACCGAATGCATCGATCTTGGGAATAGTCCCAATGGGCTCGCATTTGTGACAGCATTTTCATATAATGACACCTATCTCGCAATAGCCGGCGATCCCGGTTCCGGTGGTAAAGTTGAATTTTTTGATATAAGAACGAATAGTTTTGTAAATACCTCTATTGATATTATGAGCATTACTTCCAATAGGGATTATAGAATTCTTTCTCTTGCGTCCCATGGCACTGATTTTTATGCCGGCACACTTACAATAAATAATCCTGCCGAAATTCTTAAAATTGATAAGGATTTTCATTCATCCGTTCTATTTCAACCCGATCTAACCTACTTTGATAATGATAGTACAAGTCCCTTGATAACCATTGTCCCCGCTCTTCATACTTTTAATGATAAACTTTATGCAGGAACAGAATCTACTTCTAACCTTTTTGGTGGTATGGTTTTCTATTACGACCTTCTAACAGATACACCAAAACTTCTGGGTAAAGCAGTGAACAATACCCATACCTATGGAATACAGGATCTGACGGATTATAATGGTGAAGTTTACGGTTCTACAAAGGCAGAATATAATAAAATAAATGTTAATGATAAAAATTCTTGGGGAAGGATCTTTAAAATATCCTCGTCAGATAGCATTATGGAAACCCAATTGATCGATTATAGGGGGGAGATCCCTGATTATAATCCGGCGATCATTCCATCAATTTGTCCGTCTCATTCAACAAATGATATTATCTTCGGAACACAAGCCACATATATTGGAAATAACTATGTGAATTACGGCGGTTTAATGGGAAAGACCGATTTTTATCCGCCCAATGTTCCCAAATGTTTAAGTATAATAAAAAAGGACAGTCTGCATTTTCATATTAAATTAGCTCCTGCCGGTGATGACATGGACTATGGAAACGCTTCATATTATGAGATCAAGGGTGCATCGGATAGAATAATTTCTCCCATTGAATATATGTCCCTAAAAACTATTGCTTTTTCAACATCTTCCAATTTGGAAATTGAAACACTTTACTATCCGTTTTTATATTTCAAGGCATATGATAATGTAATGAATGTTTCCTCAATGGGTGTCATTGAAAATAATTTTTTTTCAGCCAAACTTTATCCTAATCC
>JAGGYO010000073.1 GCA_021162505.1 bacterium | reverse complement strand
TACAGGAATATTGGTGATCGTACCATTTTCTCTCACCGTATATATTTTATATATTCTTTTTAATTGGTTGGATGAACTTCTTCTTCCGTTACTTAAATTATTAAATCAACAGTATAATATTCCCGTATTCAAGGGATTCGGTATAATTGCTCTAATTATTATAATCTTCGTTATCGGTATTTTTACGAAAAACATTTTTGGAAAATCATTGCTTAATCTTTTAGAGAAGATCATTAATTCTTTGCCAATAATCAAAAATATATATGGCACCACCAAGGATATTTCTAATGCTTTTTTAGGCACTGCCAAGAACAAGATATTTAAAAAAGTTGTCCTGGTGGATTATCCAAAAGAAGGTACAAAAGTGATCGGTTTTATGACAAATGAATATACTTTTCTTGATAGTGATAAAGAAGATTTCATCTCCGTATTCATCCCAACAACTCCCAACCCCACATCGGGATTTTACTTGATCTATAAAAAAGATGAAGTCAAGATTTTAGATATGTCAATAGAGGAAGCATTAAAAAATATCATCTCCGCAGGAGCCGTTGACAGACCGAAGAAAAAAAAATAATATTACTTGACAAAAATTCTTTATTTTGATATAATTCATCTATTCCATTGCGGGTGTGGCTCAGCGGTAGAGCGTCTGCTTGCCAAGCAGGATGTCGCCGGTTCGAATCCGGTCACCCGCTTATAAGATTGTTCTTTCTAATTAATATTTATGGCGGGGTAGCTCAGTCGGTAGAGCAGAGGACTGAAAATCCTTGTGTCGCTGGTTCAATTCCAGCTCCCGCCACTTCTTTTTTCCCACCGGGCGATTAGCTCAGTTGGTTAGAGTACTACGTTGACATCGTAGGGGTCACTGGTTCGAGTCCAGTATCGCCCACCATTTTGGCGGCATAGCCAAGTGGTAAGGCGGCGGTCTGCAAAACCGCTATTCACCCGTTCGAATCGGGTTGCCGCCTTTTTTTGTTAAGCCGGGATGGCGAAATTGGCAGACGCAAGGGACTTAAAATCCCTCGGGGCTTATGCTCCGTGTCGGTTCAAGTCCGACTCCCGGCACTTTTCAGGGACGGTGCAGTTTAAAGTTGCAAAATCTATTATTAAATTATTTTATTATCCTGCCAACAGTGGATTTATTATAACCCATTATTTTAGCAATTTGTGAATTCTTAAATCCCATTTCGATTAACTTTCTAAAAATTTCTCTTTTTATTATTTTATACTTTTTACTATATTTTGATTTTATAAATTCATCGAAGTTAATTTTCTTTTCCTTTAAAATTTTCAATAAGGCAGTTTTCACATGCTTTTCTTGTTCTCTTTTCTCATGGTAAGCTGCTTTTCTTCGTTCATTTCTCTTTTCTATTTTTATATAGCTTTCTCTATAACCTATGGCATCTTTATACTTTGGTATGAATATAATATCTTTAGTTCCCATAAATTTTTTATAGGCATCTTTTTTCTGAAATTCTAAAATAGATTTTAGGTTAGATATATGTTTCGTTTCATTTTTCCCATAGAAAATTGCACTTGAATATTCATAATGAGCATAATTTTTAACGATCCCTTCTTTTTGGGGCAATACATGGATATGCTTTATTAGGTTGGCAAGGTAACTTTCTTTTAGAACAATATATAGTTCGCATCTTCCATTAAAAACATGTCCTACGGTACCATATTTTTTATTAAAATAAAGTGCAAAACTTGTGTTTAATCGATGTAAAAATTTATATAAAGGATATTTATTTATCTTAAAGATAAAATGATTTTCCTTTACTAATAAGCAATAAGCATATAATTCCATATCTGTTTCCTCAATCAATTTATCCAAAATTGAACAGAATTTTTCTCTGTCCCATTTAGAGAAAAACAATGGATTATTTCTTTGCCCCTTACATTTTACATAATAGTAATACCCATTTAATAATATCCTTACTCTCTTTGACATATCAATCCTAATATTTTGCAACTTTAAATTGCAACGTCCCCAAAAATCTTTTTACTTTCTTTTGATATGAACCGTTCTTTCCAATATATCTCCAAGTTCCATTTTCAGCATATCCCCATCTTGGACAGGACCCACACCGGATGGTGTCCCGGTCATAATCAAATATTTATTTTTGATGCTAATAAATTTACTTGTATGTTCTATGATCCTCTCTATGGAAAATATCATTTCATTCGTATTTGAATTCTGAACAAGATTACCATTTTTATATAGTTTTATATCAATATTTCCGATATCCGGAATATTGCTCTTCTCAATGAACTCAGATATATATGCAGAATTATCAAAACCCTTTGAAAGTTCCCATGGTAACCGGCGTTCTTTGAATTTATTCTGTAATTCCCGCAAAGTAAAATCTATACCAATGCCATAACCCCAAATATGATCATTCGCAGATGTTTTATTAATACATCTTCCACCACTTTTCATCAATACGGTAAGTTCAACTTCATAATGGAGTATACCCAAAGAAAGCGGGATGGGAATAATATCTTTATTGATAAACGAAGTAGAGGGTTTAAAAAATATAACAGGATCATTTTCAATAGAGGAATTCATTTCTTCGGCATGTTTTCTATAATTTCTACCTACGCAAATTATCAGAGGAACTTTTTCAAGCTTCTTTATTTTCATATATCTTAAATCTTATCACTAAAACTTCTTGAGAGCTTACCTTCATATACTTTTTCTGCATTTCCTTCCAAAAAGTATTCCTTAACCTCTCCATTTTCAATATTTGAATCGATCTTCAGGAAAATACCGCTTTTTGTTAAAACATTTACAGAACCCTCACATTTTCCCATTAGGACGGCTATTAAAGCACTTGCAGCTGAACCTGTCCCGCACGCTAAGGTCTCATTCTCCACGCCTCTTTCATATGTCCTTATCTCAATATTGTTTTTATCAACGACCTTTACAAAATCTACATTTGTACCCTCGGGCTGGAAATTCTTATGATATCTAAAAAAACCCCCTATCTTTTTTATATCTCCCTTCGGGTAATAAAATATTACAAAGTGAGGAACACCTGTGTCAATTAGATATCCCTTATAACCATTACTATCATATGCCAAAATATATTCAAGATAATTCTTTGGGGGTATCATTTTCAATCTCACATCATCACCAATTATTTCAGAAGAATATATACCCGATAGGGTCTCAAAGGTCATTTTTTTACCGACGATGCCCGCCTTATATGCGAACATTGAGATACAGCGTCCGCCATTTCCACACATCTGGGCTTCAGAACCGTCGCTATTAAAATATTTCATTTTAAAATCCGCCTTATTGGAATTTTCAATTGCGATCAAACCATCTGCACCAACTGCTAATCCACGCTTACAGAGTACTTTAGTCATGGAGGAATATTCCATATTTTTTGCACTTTTAAAATTATTCAGCATGATAAAATCATTGCCGGCACCTGAATACTTTTCGAAAATTAATTGTTCTTCCATAATTTCTCCAATCTCTCCATTTCAGAGGGAATTAATCCCTTTAATTGACCTTCATTTTTATTTATTACCGTTGTCAGAATACTTGCTACACTGACAGAAACATTCAATGACTGCACGAAACCTCTTTTGGGAATAATGATCTTAGCATCACAATGTTCTAATAAATGCTCATCCTTGATCCCTTTAAATTCATTACCGAACACAATGCTGATATTTTCGCTATAATCAATTAGCCGGCAGTCAACGGCTTTTTCATCTAAATATGTCACATAGATCTTATAAGCATTTTTTCTAATAAATTCTAAATAACTTTTTGAGTCAATGAAATAATTTAAGCTCAACCATTTTTCAACACCCCGTGTAACCTTTTTATTAAGAGGAAGCTCTTCATCAAAATGAAGTTTTCCAATAATATCTACATATTGTATTCCGAAAAAATCACATGTCCTTAATATGGCGGAAATATTGTGTTCTTTATAAATATCAAAGACAGCAATACGAATATTTGATATCCTATCACCCAATACTTCTTTTATTTTTTTTAATCTCTCTTCTGTTCTCATTTTATGAATAGATCCAACCTCCTTACCTCGTGGGATTGCTTAAATATATTCACATTAATACCTAAGATAAAAATGCTTATCAAATAGAATGAACCACCATAGGAAATAAAGGGTAATGGTATCCCAGTAACAGGCATAACTCCAAGATTCATCCCTATATTAGCAACAATATGCATAAAAAACAATGTGAATGATCCCAATGCGAAGAAAAGACCAAAGGCATCATTTGCTTTGAACGCCACGAATAAGAGATAAAAAAGCAATAAGAATTCTAAGAATATAACGAGGAACGCACCATAAAATCCCCATTCTTCAGAGATCAAAGAGAAGATAAAATCCGTATGACGCTCAGGAAGAAAATTGAATTTGTTCTGTGTGCCTTTAAAAAGACCCTTTCCCTTTACTCTGCCTGAACCGATCGCTATCTTCGACTGAATAACATTCCAACCACTACCGCGTATATCATAAGATGGGTTCACAAATGTTATTATTCTATTCTTCTGATATTGTTTTAAATGAGAGATCACACCCTTAGCGAGAAAAAGTCCAACAAAAAAAAGCATAATGAGCAATATAGTAAATAGAATATTTATACGCTGGCCAAATAAAAAAGCAATGACAATGTTCAATAGCATCGAAAATAGGAGGATCGCAAAGAAAAGTGTAATATATTTTATGAAATTCATATTTAATAGAAAGCCGAAGAGTCCCCTGATCTCGGTGATTTCACTAGATATAAAAAAGACCACGCCAATGACAATACCAAATAAGATGACATATAGTGATACAATGAACCCTGTTGCACGAAAAAAGAACAAAAAAATAATCCAGATGGCAGCAAAAACAAAAGAAGTTCCTAGATCGGGTTGTTTCAAGACCAAGATCATGGGAATAAAAGTTATCATTAGGGTCTTAAAAAAAACCATACTATATTCGAGAATATTCAAAGTAACAGACCTTTCAAAATGGCGGCTTATGAAATGTGCAAAGTAAAGAAGAAAACCAAATTTCATAAATTCAGAAGTTTGGAAGGATATTATACCCAATTTAATCCACCTGCCTCTATATGTCCTGAATATTACCATGGAGAGAACCAAGATTATAATTCCGGATATGTACAGAATAAATGAAAGATTCTTGAAAATGCGATAATCGATATTAGCAATAAATACAAAAAGAAGTATACCTAGTAAAATAAAGAAAAGTTCTTTTATGACAAATGTGTTTGCAAAAAATGAAGTGGACTTATAATAGAATGCGGAGAAAATGAAAATTAATCCTATTACGGATAGAATAGTAACGGTTAATAAAGGCAAAAATATACTATTTTTTTTCAATATAATCTTTCTCCATCATATATTCCCATATCTTTTTTGTGAATATGGCAGGGTAATATCCGCCACTACCACAATGTTCTATGAATAGCACCATAGCATATTGAGGCTCATCGTATGGAACATAAGAAACGAACCAGCCATTATCACGCTCTTTATAAGAAAGTTCTTTCTCATCGGGGGAATATTTAACATAATATTTAGTGATCTTTTTTACTTGCATCGTACCTGTTTTCCCTGAAATAATTACCTTCCTTGATTTTGCCCGCCAGCCGGTACCACCCCAGAAATTCACCACATCGTGCATACCGCTTAATATCTTATTAAAAATATTTGTATCTTCTTCAACCTCAATTTTATATGTTTCTATTTTTTTATCGCCGATATTCTTTATTAAATGGGGTTTTACAACACTTCCTTTTGAAGCAAGAAACGCAATAAATTGTGCCATCTTTACGGGACTAAGTTCAATCAAACCTTGACCAATGGAAATATCTAAGGTTTCAGAAGGGTACCATGTACCGTCACCAATACCTAAGTCCCTTTTTATTTTTCTATAAGGGACCATTGGTTTTTTCTCCCCCGCAACTTCTACATTAGTTTTTTTATCTAAATAGATCGTTTTAGCAATATTATAATAATTGTCTATGCCTACATGATCTCCCAATTGATAAAAAAAGACATTGCATGAATTTTTGATTGCCTCATCAAGTGTTTCTTTTCCATGCCCTGTCTTTTTCCAACAATGTTTTTCCACTCCCTCAAGTTTTATTACTCCTCGGCAAGGTAAAATATTTTTAACTACATTTAATTTTTCCCCGCAATAAGCTGTGAACAGTTTGAAAGTTGATGCCGGATTATAGTTCTGAACACATTTATCCATAAGCGGATGCTTTTCATCTTGAGAGATCTTATCCCATATTTGATGTGAGATACCCATTAGAAATATATTGGGATCAATTGCCGGCGTTGAAATATATGAAATGATCTCCCCGCTATTAATATTCATTATCACCAATGAAGCGGAGAAATCCTTTAATAAATCATAATTATACAATTGAAGATCCTTGTCAATTGTGAGCTGAATATCTTTCCCATTGACCGCCGATCTTTCCTGCTGTTTAAGCTGTTTAAAAAGAGCAATATTGCCCATATCCGTTTCAGAATAATCTACCTTTTTACCTTTGGCATCCATAAAAAGCACTTTTAAGCCCTTTATTCCCCTTAGGTCTTTCTCAAAAAGTTTTTCCAAGCCGTATTTCCCAATATAATCTTCCCTATCATAGTATTTTTTTATGGCTTCTTGGGCTAATTCTCTTTGTGAAACCAATGAAACATATCCCATCGGATAATAAAATTCTTTTTTGAAAGGATAGTATCTACTGGGTATCTCTTTTATAAAAAGATATGGAAAGTTCTCCTTGTTAACCTCAAATTTGAGAAATTGTTCTTGCGATAAAGACCTTTTTATCAGATTTTCCTGATTTTTTTTGTACTTTTTTCTATTCCAGGAAATATTCAGAGCTTTTAATGACTCTTCAACCAATTGCAATTGTTCCTTCTTTAAATAAGGCAATAGGTAAAGGTTATGATTAAATACATTTATTACCAGAGAATTACCATTTTTATCCAGTATTCTTCCCCTTAAAGGTCTGATCTGTTCCTTCGAAATAATATTATTTGTTGAAAGAACAAAATATTTTTTGCCTTGAATGACCTGTAAAGTAAATAATTTAATAATAAATACAATAAGAATAAAGATCAGAAATATGATGATAATTATAAGATTTTTCTTTACTTTTGACAGTTTATCCTGCTTATTGGAAGAATCCATTAATCATTCAATTCCCTTAATTTTATCTTTGCAATTATGTAGTTTGGTTCTATCTTTAAAACAATATTATATTCTTTTTTTGCTTCTTCTTTATCGTCCAGCATTACCAATAATTCACCGTATTTGAAATGAGTGTATGGGTCTCTGTTATCCATTTTCAATGATTTTTTAAAAAATTTCTGAGCTTTATTAAGTTCACCCTCCATCTGATAAATATTTGCTATTTTATTGATGGTATAAATATCTTCGAAATTTAATTCAAATGACTTCAAAAAATATTTCAAAGCATTAGCAGGATCATTTTTTTCCATTTTTATTAAACCCATTTCATAGTACATCATGAAATCCATTGGAAACTTTTCTATTGCTCTAAGAATCATTTCCTCTGATTTATCCAATTCACCTTTTAATTTGTATATATCGCCTAAATTCAGATAATTTAAGTAGTTCTCAGGATCTTTCTCATAAGATAATAGAAAATATCTTTCAGATTCACTGTAATTTCCTAAAAATTTGTTTAAGGATGCAATATTGAAATAATAAGCGGGAATATTTGGATTTAAAATTATTAGTTTTTTAAAGATCTCAATACCCTGATCGGCAATCTTAAGGTCAAAGTAAATATAACCCAATGCTTCAAGAGATTTAATATCCTCGGGATCTTTTTTTAAAATATCTTTATATTCCTCTATAGCACCTTTATAATTTCCCGTCTTGGAAAGGATCTGACCCAAATAATAACGAGCAAATTTATTTTCGCTCATTAAATTCACCTTTGTAAATGCCACCATGGCATCCTCAATTAGATTCCTCTTATAAAAGATCAATCCTTTGTTAAAGTATATTTGAGATAACATTCCTCCGGAAATATCATTTGCCTTTCTATAATATTTTCCGGCAAGATCCTTTTTACCCGTTTTAAAATACAATAAACCCAAATATTCAAAAGCGTCACTTATATTTGAATTCTTTTTGGTTGCTTTTACAAGGTATTTTTCAGATTCAGCATATTGTTTTAATTGCATATACCCCAGTGCCTTAACAATAAGGTCCTCATACTTTTTGGAAAATAAGACCATTTAGTCCTCCTTCATTGTGGGAAATAAAATAACATCCCGTATGGATTGTGCATTTGTCAGTATCATTACCAATCTATCAATACCTATTCCCAATCCACCTGTTGGCGGCATACCATATTCCAGGGCCTCTATAAAATCCTCATCCAAACGCTGGGCTTCATCATCGCCCTGCTCTCTATAGCTTTCCTGTAATTTAAATCTCTCCTTCTGCTCAATAGGATTGTTCAATTCTGAATAAGCATTAGCGAGTTCCATTCCTGCAATATAAAGTTCAAATCGTTCTACAATATCTTTTTTCTCTCTATGATCCTTTGTCAATGGAGATGATTCCTTAGGAAAATCAATAACAAAGGTTGGTTCAAAAAGTTTCGGCTCCACATAATGTTCGAATAATTTTTCAATTGCTTTTCCCTTTGAAACAGGTCTTACCTTACCAAGAGCTACCACTGTTTTTATTAACTCCTCTTCCGATTGTGTCATTACATCAATATTCGCTTTTTCTTTAATAGCGTCTATCATAGAGATCCTTTTGAAGGGAAATTTAAAGGTAAATTCTTTTCCATCACGATTCACCGTCAATGAACCGTTGAAAATATTATCAATAACATGCTTTATCATTCCCTCTGTAAAATCCATTACATCATTATAATCCCAGTAAGCGGCATATGATTCAAGCATGGTAAACTCCGGGTTATGGTTTTTGTCCATTCCCTCATTTCTGAAATTCCTATTAAGCTCAAATACTCGTTCAAAACCACCGATGATCAAACGCTTTAAAAAGAGTTCGGGGGCTATTCTCAGATAAAGATCAATATCCAAAGCATTATGATGCGTAGTGAAGGGCTTTGCATCTGCACCACCCGGAATGGTCTGAAGTATAGGAGTTTCAACTTCTAAAAATTTCATTTTCTCCATATAACTTCTTATTGACTTTATTATTTGGGAACGCTTAATAAAAACATCCTTCACTTCAGAATTAGTAATAAGGTCCAAATATCGCTTTCTATATCTTAATTCCACATCTTTTAAACCATGGAATTTTTCCGGAAGGGGTCTCAATGATTTGGATAAAAGCTCAATATCCTGTGCTACAATTGTAAGTTCCCCTGTCCTGGTCTTAAATATCTTTCCAATAATTCCAATAAAGTCACCTATATCCATTTTTTTGAAAATATCATATTTTTCATTTAAAAAATCCAATTTAAAATAGATCTGAATATTGCTGGTTCCATCCGAAATATTGCCGAAGCCGGCCTTCCCATGTCTTCTTTTTGAAATTAAACGACCAGCAGTTTGAGCAATATAATCACTCTCTTCTTCGGTTTCCAGAGATGAAAATTTTTCCTGGATATCTTCAATATTATCCTTTTTTTCGTATTTATACGGGAAAGGATTTATACCTTGTGCTAAAAGTTCATTTAATTTATCATGTCTTACCTTGATCAATTGATTTTCATTATTATCGTTCATAAGAACTCCTATTGTTTTATTCTAACTTAAAATCCCTATTTTTTCAAGATTTTTTTGGAAACTATTGTTACAATATGAAAATGTTAACGAATTTTACTAAATGAAAATGTTAAACATATTGACTTGGGAATAATAGTAGTTATTAAATTTTTAATTACTTTATAACAACAACCTTCCCTGTTTTAATGGTTTTGTTATTTGTATCAATCAGAGAATAAAAATAAACACTTGATGAAACAAACTTTTTTGCATTGTTTTTCAAATACCATTCTTTTGTGTTAT
>JAGGYO010000076.1 GCA_021162505.1 bacterium | reverse complement strand
TGGTTTCTCTATTACCCCAATTCAAGATATGCAGATAATTTATACATATTCCAATGAGAATTTAGGTGTTCCGGGACCACAGCCACCACAAAACAAGAGTAGCTATCTATACAATGGAACAGATGCGACATATACAAAAGATAAACAAATGGCAAGTTATAAAAATATTTTTCTTACCTATAGAAATGATAAAGCGATTTTATCCTTAAATTACAATTATAATTCCATAGATTATTATTACTATGGATTTTGGGGAAATGGTATATCAACAAATATCGATGAAAGTATAAAGGGCTTTTTAAAGGCTGCTATTATAAACAATGAAAAATGGATGTTCAATTCATCAATAAATTATATGAGACAATTAAATGATGAAAATATTAAGTTCTCAAGGGAGAGTCTTCTCCTGCAATTTTATTTAAAAAAGGGCGGAATTGGCAGCAATATTCAATTTTATGGTTCAAATCTTGATAAGATCAATATTGGCGGTAATGTCTATTTTGAAAATTATCTTTTTGGTTTAAAAACCTTAGCCATTTTGTCAAAAGGTGTACGATTTCCCACATACAATGAGATGTACTATCCGTTCGGTGGTAATTCGGAACTTAAAGATGAAGACTCATACAATTTTTCGTTGAAAATATCAAATAATATCTTTAATTTATCCTATGAACACAAATATATTCACGATATGATCCTTTGGGTGCCCTATGACTATTTTTACTATAAAACAGAAAACATCGGCAAAAAACAGATCGATAAAATTGGCTTAAAGATTCGTTACTCAATATCATTATTTACTGTTGCAAATGAGACGGGCATTTATTGGGGAAAGGAAGAGAACAGTTTCATGGATATTTACGGTACATCATTTACAAAAATACAAAAGGCATCTTATCTTCCCAACTTGACAGACAATTTTTCATTAGAGATTGCGATTCATAAAACAACATTTATATTCGAACTCAATTATAGAGGTAAAATGATTAATAATTATATTGAAAAGGAACTTGAGCCCCTGCTTACCATGGATATAAGTTTGCAGAATAAATTGTTTTCATTTGGAGTTAAAAATATTCTAAATACAAGGGGTGCTGTAAACTTCGGTTATGACAAGGAAGATCTTGATTACCCCAATAGGCCAAGAAGTTTCTTCATGGAAATGAGGTTCTAAAATGAAAAAAATCTTATTCCTTCTCTCTATGTCCGTTTATCTGCTTAGCTTTTCAAAAGGAATTATTTCTCTTACACCCAATATTACAAAAATGATTCTTGACCTTGGTGTAAATGATACTATTATCGGGACAGTTAAAGAAGATTCTTACCCGAGTAAGATAAAGGTGGGACATTTTAATAATGTTAATATAGAACAAATCGTAAAATTGAAACCCGATTATATTTTTTGCGCAACTATTTCTCAGGAAAAGATCTATCAGAAATTAAGAAAATTTGATCTCAATATAATTCAGATCTCGATACTGTCCATCAATGATCTAAAAGAAAATTATTTGAAAATCGGAAATATATTTCAAATTGAAGAACATGCAAAAGAAATAAATAAAAGAATAGATTCCATTATAAAGAGCTTTAAACCATTGGAACAAACATATATGGGAATAATCTGGTATTCCCCTATCATAACTTTTGGTGAAAATACTTTTCAGGGAGATCTTTTGAAACAATTTGGACTTAAAAATTCAATGGGTAATGTGAGGAAATGGTTCACTATGACTTCAAAAGAAAAGATCGTGAAAAAGGATCCGCAAATATTTTTCATATTTATGAAAAAAGGCCATAGGATCAAAAAAAAGATCATGAAGAGTAAGACATTTAAAAACCTTTCATTTGTAAAACAAGATCGTATAATTATCATAGAGAATTATGATGATTTTTTACAGCCCTCATTGAGATCCATTGTCTTTTTACAAAAATTGTATGATAGGTTAAAAAAATAATTTGTAATATAATTTTAAATATATTATAATAATGTGTCCTACGAGCAGCAGGGTAAAGAATTTTTTTGATTGGAAAAAATATTTTATAGATATGAAAAGAAAAAGAACAAAAATTTTGGATCTTTATTTGAGAGCATTAAAAAAGAGAGCAGGAATTTTCGTATTAATCGCTAAATATGAACGGGCAATAGCAGATTATAAAAAAGCACAAAATTTTGCCTTTAATGCCTCAGATATTTATGACATAAAGATTAATTTAGCGACCGTCTATACCCACGGATATAGTGATTATGAAAAAGCAAGAAAATTGCTTCAAGATGTAATGGACCATATAAATAATAACCCGAATGAGCCTTTATATCTTAAAGCATCGAACTGCATGGGAGATATTGAATTACAGCAAGGGCATCTGAAAAAGGCATTAAAACTTTATAAAAACTTGATGAAATTTTTTAAAAGTGCAAAGGATCTGGAGGGAATAGCAAAAATATACAATGATATTGGAATAATTTATCAAAATAAGGGAAATTATGATGAGGCATTTGAGTATTTCAAAAAAAATTTAAGCATATCAAAAAAGATAGACCATAAAAGGAGCATAGTAAATGCTTATATCAATATTGGTAATATTATGTTACACAAACGAGAATTAGAAAAAGCACTTTATTACTATAAAAAAGTATTAGAATTGGCGAAAAAGATTGGGTTTAAACAAGGTATAGCTACCGGATTTTTAAACCTCGGTGCAATATATAGTAATATGAACTTACCTAATAAATCTCTTACCCAGATGAAGGGAGCATTTAAGATCTTTGAGGAGATCCGAAATAAAAAGGGTATGGGAGCGACTGCAGGGAATATAGGATTTCTGTATGAAAATAGCGGAAAGCTTAAACAAGCCATGAAATTTTGTAAAATAAGTTTAAACAACGCAAAGGAGATAAAGAATACAAGAGGTATTGGCTGGGCATCCAGTATTATTGGAGATCTTTTCTGGAAAAAAGGGAACCTTCAAAAAGCACTGGAGTATATGAAAATATATCTTGAAACAAATTCAAAAATAGATAATTTGGATGATATTGGAGATGCCCATATGACCATTGGTGGAATTCTCATTGATATGGAAAAATATAACAAAGCTCTGGAACATTTAAAAAAGGCAGAAGATGTATTTTTAAAGAACAATAATAATTTTTTTCTTCCACAAATTAATGCATATATTTCTAAGATCCATTTGAGAAATAATAATATGAAAAATGCAGTAATATTTGCCAATAAAGCAATGGAATTTGCTGAATTAAATAATGATGTTGAACAGATGATAGTTGCACTTAGAGCGTTGGGGATGGTAAGCACTCTTGATCTCAAAAAAGCAAAAAGTTATTTTGATAATGCATCAACAATAGCACGGAAGACGAACAACCTCACACAATTAGCTAAAACACTTTATGAGCTATCTAAACTTATAAAAAATAAGAAGAAAAGAACAGAGTATTTAATAGAGGCAAAAGAGATCTTTAGGAAAATGGGACTAAAGTTATGGGAAAAAAGAACTGTGGAAGAATTAAAGAAAATAGATTAAATTGTGAAAATATAATATGAAGTTAGGCAAACAAATATTTTATTACCTTTTATTCATAGCTCTAATACTTTTTGCTCTCTTTTTCAAATGGGAACAAGATAATAATATACTTTTTAATATCCGTATACCAGAGGTATTAACAGCACTACTCGTTGGTTTTGCCCTTGGTTTTTCAGGGAGCATTTCTCAGATCATCTTTAAAAATCCTCTTGCTGATCCATATATCCTGGGTGTATCGTCCGGCTCTACTTTCGGTATATCCCTTGCCTTTATTACAGGTGCTTATTATATTTTGGGAATCAATTCAGTTTTTTTGTTTTCTCTTTTAATGGGAATAATTTCCATCATCATCATTTTTTCCATTTATCGCCTTTTTAATAAAAATAGTATTACACTTCTGCTCTTGACCGGAGTGGTTTACGGTTTTCTAATGAGCAGTTTAACCACATTGATCATGTCAAATATCTCGGGAGATAAGATCTATTCCCTCTTTGAATGGCTTTTTGGAACTGTTTACTTTTATAATATGAAGATCCTAATTATATTTTTCATTGTGATCGTCATTGCACTGATCTTTTCATATGGGAAAGGCAATATCCTGAATAAAATGTATTTCAGTGATAAAAAAGCAATTTCTCTTGGCGTAAATGTAAAGAAAGAACAATTTTTATTCTTTTTAATTGTTGCCATTTTAGTTTCAATAAGTGTTTCAATAAGTGGTATCATTGGATTCCTGGGATTAATGTCCCCTCACATTACAAGAAGGATGGTGGGAAATGAAAGCAGAAAATTGACATTTTATTCCGGTTTGAACGGAAGTTTAATGCTCCTTTTTGCCTATTTGCTTACAAAAAATATTACGGTTTTTTATGTACCTGTTGGCATAATAACCTCATTTTTCGGTTCCATATATTTTATATTTTTATTGGTGAGAAAAGGTGGATTTGATATTTAAGAATGTAGAACTTAATCGTGATGAATTTTCATTTAAGTTAAATGCAAAATTTGATAAAAATGGCATTTATGGCGTCATAGGTCCCAATGGATGTGGGAAAACCACATTTTTGGAGATAGCAACGGGAATATTATGGCCAAATAATGGGAAAGTGTTGTATGCAAAAGAGAGTATCAATGCAATACCCATCTCAATGAGGAATGAACTACTCTCTGTTTCTTATGTGAACGAACCAGCAGTACCTTTTATGAGAGTTAAGGAATTTTTGAAAATCTCATTAGATTCACCTAATATTTTTCAGATAATTAAGAAGCAATATCCATATTTTGCGAGATTTTTAAATAAACCCCTATCTCATCTATCACAGGGACAATGGATAATGATCCAAATGCTTCAAAATATCCTACAGAACACACCTTTCATCTTTATTGATGAGCTCTTTTTATTTCTTGACATTAAGATGAAAGACAATATATTCAAATTCTTTGACAGAAAGAACAAAAAGATCTTCATCCTCTCACATGACATTGACTTTATCCTTAAAAACTCAGATTATATCCTTGCATTAAAAAATGGCAAACAATTCTTTTATGAAAGAACACGCTTATTCACTTGCAATTTGATTGATAATTTATTTGAATGATATTTCTCTAATAGTACCATAGTATTGGAACTATGGGACTATGTTTGAAGTGACTATTTCACAATATA
>JAGGYO010000044.1 GCA_021162505.1 bacterium | reverse complement strand
TTTTTCCCTTCGGCTATTCCCAGATACACGAGGTATCTGACAAAGGAATATACGAATCTTGTTGAAAGCCTTCTCATTTCATCTCGTTCCATAGAGAGATTAAAGATGTCTATAAAGAGGTTAAATTTGCCTGTTTCACCAGAGGAGATAGACAGAATAATCAATACGCTTGTAGGAGAATTCAAGGAATTTATCACACGACAACTCTCTCCCGACTGGCTTGTTATAGCAATAGATGCAAAGCGGCTTGATGTTAAGGATGATAAAGTAGTCAGAAAGGCTGTTTTATTAACGGCAACAGGTATAAATATGGATGGGAAAAAAGAGGTTATCAGCTCCATGCTATTTTATGGGAATGAGAACCTTACCTGCTGGAGGGAAATACTTTTAGACCTTAAAAAGAGAGGAGTATCAAGGGCTTTTTTGTTTATCACGGATAACTTTCCCGGTCTGATAAAACTGATTAAAGGTCTATTCCCGCTATCTTTACATCAAATATGTCTTGTTCACCTCATAAGAAATGCGAAGTTATATCTTTCAAAGGAGGAATACAAACGGTTTAAAGAAGAGATAGAAACAGTCGAAAGAGCGAAGACTTTTGATGAGGCATATTCCATTTTCCAGAAGATAATTGGTAATATAGAGAAAAAACATCCCTATTTTGCAAAGGAATTGAGAGGAAAGGCGGAACATTATGTGACCTTTACTCTTTTCCCCGAAGAATTGAGAGCCAGGGTTAAATCAACCAATATGTGCGAAAACCTCCATAATGAACTGGAAAAAATAAGATTGAATACAGGCGGATATTTCCAGAGTGAAAAGATACTTTATGCTAAATGGTTTATATTTATTAAAGGACTACATAGTAAACGATGGAGTAAACCCGATCCACGATTTAAAGGAGCTATGCGAGAACTACATAATCTCTTTTTCCAAAAGTTTGAATCCGGTGAAAATCAGGAAGGGTTATATGATCTTACACAAAATTCTTGACAAGTGCCGTGATTTTCCAGTTGCTTTTTTTATATGCTGATCTCATTCCGAAAGAACTTCCTGCTTTTATTTTTGTTTTATAATTCCTTATATCATAAACGAGAATCTCTTTCAATTGCTGTTTTTAATAAACATCGCAATTTCGCTTCTATTTCCGTGCCCCTTAATTTCAATATTTTATTCCAACCATTTTAGATATTTCCATTTCTTGCTATCTTACCATAATCCCTGTACTTATTTCCATTATCCCCTTTCTATCTCTATTTTTGGGGATTAATAAACTAGTTTTCAAAAATCAAAAAATGTAGTATAATAAAAATATGAAGAATAAAAGAATGGACATTTCAATTGTTATTCCTGTTTATAATGAAGAAGCAAATATAGAAGAACTATTTAATCGTATAACATTGGCAATGAGTAAACTTCACTATTCTTATGAAATCATTTTTGTTAATGACGGAAGCACAGATAATACACAAACCATATTAGAGAGTATATATAAAAAGACAAAAAAGACAAAACAAACATTAAAAATTATTCAGTTCACATCAAATTTTAGAAAAGCTGCTGCCTATTCTGCGGGATTTGAAAATGCTGAAGGTGAATATATAATTACAATGGATGGAGACCTTCAAGATGATCCCTTTGAAATCGAAAAGTTCCTATTAAAAGCAAAAGAAGGATTCGAATTTGTCACAGGTCATAAGGTTAACGAAAAAGGTAAAAGTTCAAAAAATTTTGCATCAAGAATTTTTAACCTCGTTATTTCCAAAACATTTAAATTAGAAATTCATGATATTGATTGTCCTTTTAGGTTGATTAGATCAGATATAGCAAAAGATCTTCATCTATATGAAGGAAACTATCGCTTTATTCCTCTCTTAGCAAAAGAATTAGGTGCAAATATTGCGGAAATTCCCATAAAAAATCTTCCACGATTGTGGGGTAAAAGCAAATATTCAGGTAAAAAATTAGAAGAGGGGTTTTTTGATTATCTTACTCAACTATTCCTATTGAAATACAGGAAAAAACCCATGCATTTTTTTGGTGCATTTGGAATATTATTTGGTCTTACCGGATTTTTAATCCTTTTGTATTTAACAATTATTGGACTCATGGGGAAAAGTCACATTGGAAACAGACCACTTTTATCTTTGGGGATATTACTTGTTATAACGGGTATTCAGCTGTTCTCCACAGGCTTTCTAGCAGAATCTATTATAAGACAATCAAATAGCGAAAGACATTATAAAATAAAGAAAATTTTGAGAGAATAAATGAGAAATATATTAATTAAAACGCTATTATTAATTTATTAAAAAAGGGGAGTTGATATTAATTCTCACGCAAATTTCAAACTTTTGTATTAAACAAGCTAAAAAGAAATTATTTATTGTTTTATTGTTGTTTTTCGTTTCTATTTTTGGATGAAATATTAGTATAAGAGGTGATTCTTTAAATAGTACTGTTATAGAATGGATACTATTTGGACAATCGCGTAGTATGTTTTTTAAAGATACGATTGAATATGCTTGCCATGGTTTATATTGAATGTAAATAATCTGTCTGTCCATTTTAGTGACAAATGGTATCGACATACTTACCACTTGCCTTTTTTATAAGGACACCATACCGGGAAAAATATATACTTGCTTATATTGCAAATTTTCCCTATTAATCGGTTAACGAAACACTTCCAGAGCACTGATTCAAAATTACTTGACTTTTTTAACGCAAAATATCACTATCTTCAATCATGATCGAAAATAATACGGGAAATAACATTTTTCAATGTGTATTTTTCCACATAGGTTTCCCTTCTAATAATATAGACAACAAAAATAAGACTCGATAGAACGATGAACATGCAATTTCCATAGTAGAAATATGTAACAAAAGGAGAAAGAAGAAACCATAAGAAAGAAGCAAAATTAGTCTCTTTTCTAATTATCGAAATAAGAACAATAAAGGGAAATACGATAAGATATCCAATGGGA
>JAGGYO010000288.1 GCA_021162505.1 bacterium | reverse complement strand
GAATATTTTCTTATTATTGGTATAATATTTGGTGCTATAATGTCTATTGCACTTGGGACGCTTCAAATAACCTTTGTAAAAAGATTACCTTATCAAAATTATGTTGACCCATTGAATGTTCGTCAAATGAGAACGGTTGATATTCAACTATCCTTTAATGATAATATGACAAAGATTATTATAAAAAGTTCCCCGTTATTATCCACAACAATGGTTGATTATGGCAAAGATATAAAAAATATTGAAAAGATAGTTAAATTTTTAGAGAAGAAACAAAAAACATAATCCCATAGTTCCAATACTATGGTACTAACTGGAATGTAATTCTTTCTATATTGTGAAATAGGCACTTCAAACATAGTACGATAGTTCCAATACTATGGTACTAACAAGAGAGAATATTGGAGGGAAAATTTAACTTAATTCTTTATTGTATTATAAGTAAAAATTTGTTATAATTTCAATAGTAAAAAAGATATATGACGAAGATATTATTGAAGAAATAAAAAAGGAGATTAAAAAATTGGGAGAAAATAAATAAAAGGAGGTTGCAATGGGTGAATTACAGTGGAAAACAGGTATAACAAAGATTGAGCCCAATAAAATTATGGTTAGGGGTTATCCTATTAATGATTTAATGGGTAAAATAACATTCAGCCAAGCTATCTATCTTATTTTAAAAGGTGAACTACCTGATGACAAAGTGGGAAAGATGATGGATATTATTTTAACAGCATCCATTGATCACGGTGCGACGCCACCCTCAACATTAGCTGCAATAACAAGTGCAGCAACGGGAGCACCAATGAATGCATCACTGGCTGCCGGAATATTGACCATAAATAAATATCATGGCGGCGCTGTTGAAGGGATGATGAAACTTTTAATAGATCTTGTTGAAAAGATCGAAAAGGAAAATTTAAACTTTGAGGATGCCGTACTTGATTTTGTTAAAGATAAAAAAGAAAAACACGAAAGGATACCCGGAATCGGGCATCGGTATCATACAAATGATCCACGAACAGATAAACTTTTTCAATATGCTGAAGAATTGGGATTTTCGGGAAAACATGTAAAGGCATTAAAGTCAATACAAAAAAAATTCAATGAGATTTCAGGAAAAAATTTACCTATAAATGTTGATGGCGCAATTGGTGCTGTGCTTTGTGAAATGGGTTTTCCCACAGCATTGGGAAATATGTTCTTTATTATGGCAAGGGTTCCCGGTATGATAGCTCATATTTATGAAGAGCAAACGACACAAAAACCCAATAGAAAAATACATCCAACAGACCATATTTATATTGGTCCTGAAGAGAGGCATTTATGATAGATCTAAGAGAATATATAATTACATCATTTCCTGAGATCAAAGATATTCAGGATAATGATATTAGGGAAAAGACGATTATAGCGTTTATTAAAGCCATTGAAGAAAGCAAATGGACACCGGAAGAAGTGGATAAATTACCGTTTACTCTATTAATAAAGGCACCCGGCATGACCTTGATAAACCATATCCGTTCAGTAACGGGTATGGCAAGATCAGTTGCCAAGGTCTTCAACGAACATTATGAAAAACAACTTAATATGGATTATATTATTTCAGGCGCATTATTACATGATGTTGGTAAATTCGTTGAGTACACAAAGGATGATAATGGTAAAGTAATTGTCAGCCATAAGGGCAAATTGATCAGACATCCTTTTTACGGTTCAATGATAGCTTATGAAGCGGGTCTCCCTTCTGAGATAATTAATATAATTGCACTTCATTCAAAGGAAGGTGAGAAAAATAAAAGAACACCCGAAGCAATAATCATACATCATTGTGATTTCATGAACTTCGAACCCTTCAAGGAGTAGAAAATGGGAAAGACATTCGCAGAAAAGATATTTTCAAAAAAAGTTGGACATGATGTTTCAAAAAATGATATTGTGACCATTATTCCGGATTATGTCATGTCACATGATAATTCTGCTGCTATCTCCAAGATATTCGGCGAACTTGAGGTTGATAAACTCTATGATCCCAATATGCTTATTATAATATTAGATCACACTGTTCCCGCATCACAGGTAAAATATGCTGTTAATCATAAAATAATAAGAAATTTTGTTAAAAAATACGGGATCATGCATTTTTATGATCTTAATAGTATGGGTGGTATTTGTCATCAAGTATTACCAGAACAGGGCTATGCTTTACCGGGAAAAATTATTGTAGGCTCCGATTCTCATACCACGACCTATGGCGCATTCGGGGCATTTTCTGCGGGCATCGGCAGAAGTGAAGCTGCTGTTATCTGGGCAACGGGAAAGATTTGGTTAAAGGTCCCTGAATCATTGAAGATCATTGTCAAAGGAAAATTAAAACAGGGTGTTTCAGCAAAGGATATTGTTCTACATATCATTGGAAAGATCGGAGCTGACGGAGCATTGTATCAATCTGTGGAATTCTCGGGTGAGACCATAGAAAATATGACTATTGCCTCAAGAATGGTTTTTACCAATATGGTGGCTGAAATGGGTGCAAAGAACGGTTATATTGCACCTGATGAAAAGACATTTGAATTCTTAAAGGGTAGAGCAGTTTCAAATTATGAAGTCATTTATCCTGATGAAGATGCCGAATATGTGGATGTTCTGGAATTTAATGTGTCGGATCTTGATCCACAGATTGCAGCACCGCATACAGTAGATAATGTTAAACCCATCTCAGAATTTGAAGGCAAGCTTTTCAATCAAGGGCTTATCGGTAGTTGTACCAATGGAAGATTAGAGGATCTCAAAGAAGCCGCTGAGATATTAAAAGGTAAAAAAATAAGTGAAAATGTGAGATTGCTTGTTTTTCCCGCATCAAAAGAGGTTTATATACAGGCATTGGAGGCGGGTTATTTGAAAATATTCATGGAATCAGGCGCATTGGTATTAAACCCCGGATGCGGTCCCTGTCTTGGAGCACATGAAGGTGTTCTGGCTGATGGCGAGGTCGCATTATCCACTACCAATAGGAATTTCAAAGGTAGAATGGGCAGCCCTGATTCTGAGATATACCTTGCATCACCTGCTACGGTTGCAGCATCTGCAATTGAAGGCAAATTTACGAATGTGAGAAAATATGTTGAATAATTAAGGGGGAATATATGTTTAGAAAACCTATTAAACCAAAGGATCAGGATCATAAAAGCGATGAGCAGAGTAGTAAAAAATGTCCATTTTTATATGTTGATATTTTTGGACATCCTTATTGTACTGCTGAGACAGATAAAGCGCTTGAATGTGAATTCTGTGTTCCATCTGAAGAGTATGTGGAAATGAGAAGGCAATTGGAGATGCAAGGGCAATTGAATAATAAGAACAATCCATTTCAAGCACCATCAACCTACAGGTGTACTGTTCTCGATAAATATGCCGATCCTGATGGCCATTTACCCCCCAAATACCGGTCAAAATTACCAGAAGGTATGGGTGGAGTTACCGGATTTTTTGATTAAGGAGGAGACCATGATCATAAAAGGAAAGGTTTGGAAATACGGAGATGACATTAATACGGATGTTATCTATCCCGGAAGATATACATATCAATTATTGTCCCCCGAAGAAATGGCTTCTCATTCAATGGAGGATCTCGATAAGGAATTCGTTAAAAAAGTTGGAAAAGGTGATATTATTGCTGCAGGAAAGAACTTTGGAATGGGTTCTTCAAGGGAGCAGGCTGCAAAGTGCCTGAAATATTCGGGTATCACTGCTATTATAGCAAAATCCTTCTCAAGGATCTATTTCAGAAATGCTATAAATGCAGGCCTTTTGGCAATTACTTTACCTGAACATGTGGGTAAGATCGAAGAAGGTGATATTATTGAAATAAATTTGGAAGAAAGAAAGATCAAAACTCCAAAGGGAGAATTTGAAATACCACAATTTCCAAAAGAGGTTATTGAAATATTAAATGATGGTGGTCTCATTGAGCACACCAAAAAGATTATTAGGGACGGTGGTTAGATTGGTTCGAAAAGTCGTTCGAAGAAGAAAAAAAATATATGAATAGGCAAGCAAGAATTGATCTACCTAATTATTGGTACCATATAATATTTAGAGGAGTAAATAAAGAAAAAATCTTTTATAATAATGAAGATAAATATTTCTTCTTATCCATATTGAAT
>JAGGYO010000012.1 GCA_021162505.1 bacterium | reverse complement strand
GGCGGCAGCAGCAGTTTTTACGACGTGGCCATTATTGATGAAAACGACATCTGGGCCGTGGGCGAAATTTACACCGCAGACGACAAATACAACGCCGCACACTGGGACGGGGAAAAGTGGGAGTTAATAAAAATAGCAAATGATAGTTATCCAAGAAGGGTTGTTTATGCGTTTGGAAAAAATGATGTTTGGTTTGATGGAACTATTAAATGGGACGGAACGAGATATACAGTTCATATGAAAAATTTTCCTTTAATGCCAAACGGAGACGGATGGTATAAAAATGCTATGTGGGGCACTTCCAGTAAAGATTTTTATTTGGTGGGAGACCACGGCATGATTGCGCATTACGACGGGCAACAATGGCAGCGGATCGAAAGCGGGACGGATGAAAATATTAATGATATTCATGGAATTGTTAATAACAATAAAAAAATCATTTATTGTGTATTCGGCAAAACATTAACTCAAACTATTCCTGGAGTTATCAAGATTGAGAATAAGAATGTAATAGAAGTACAATGGCCATATAATGATAGAATACCCCATTCGATTTGGTTTGATAAACCTGGTTTAATATATGTTGCAGGCGGTGAAGTTGTTCTTAAGGATTACACTGGTGAATGGAGAATCATAAGCAATTTACCAAGATATTATATTAAAAGAATAAGGGGGAATGCGGATAACGATATTTTTATTGCTGGTGCTTATAGTATTTTAGCACATTTTAATGGACTCGGTTGGTATTTATATGAATATGGTAATAGCAATAAGCATTACGAATCATTGGATTTTAAAAATAATTTATTAGTGGTTGTTGGGCATATAGGCGGAAGAGTAGCTTTTATTAAAATGGGGAAAAAATAAATATTTAAAGAAAGGAGGTGGTTAAATTGAAAGTTTAAGAAAAACCCGGCAAATAAGCTGCCACTTACTGCCGGGCTAACCTGTAGTAAGTATTGAATCCACAGGCCTTTGAAATATACCAAAAAAACGTAAATTTTCAAAGGCCATGGTCTATTCAAAAAATTAAAAAGGAGAATAATCATGGCACGAAAAATTTTTTGGATATTATTCATCTTAATATTTTACCTTAAATTAAACAACGCACAAATTCTTTATCAAAACCAGGGATATATTCCAGGTGTAAATCAATTACATTGGACAAAAGCAGGATTAATAGGAGAAAGACAATATTATGCTGACCATATATTAGATGTAACGCAATTTGGAGCGACTAAAAATGATAATTCAGATGATGATGCTGTAGGTATTAATAATGCCATTGAGCAGGCTAAAACAATGGAAGGTTTGACCATAATTTACATTCCTGAAGGTTCTTACCTAATAAAAAACCCCATTGTAATTGACACTAGTTGTAATGGTAACCTTGTTTTTCGAGGTGATGGACCGAATAAAACCTTTTTAACTTTTGATCTGAACAATTCAAATCTTGATTGTTTTTATTTAAAAGGTAATCAAATAGGGAGTGATGATAATGGCTTTATAGAATTAACTCAAGATATTCCAAAAGACTCTAAAGGATTGCATGCCAATGATTTTTCGTCAATAGAAGATGGTTCATGGATTAGATTAAGTGAATTTGATTTTAATGTACATGATTCATGGGCTGAAGGAAGTGTTGGGCAAATAACAAAAATTAATATAATTGATCCCAATTATGCAGAAATGGAAGATGCCGCATCTAAAACATATTTATCATCAAAAGATTTGAGAATTTGGCAGATTAAACCTGTAACCCATATAGGTTTTGAAGATTTTAAATTAATACGAGATGACGGTAAATCAACCAATAAAGAACATGGACATAATATAAAATTCGAATATGCCGTAAATTGTTGGGTTAGAGGTGTTGAGTTCTCTAATACCAGTAGGCATCATGTAGCTATAAAATATAGTAGTCATATAGAGGTAAGCGGTTGTTATTTTCATCACGCCGAATCTTACGGAGGTGGTGGCTACGGATACGGTGTAATATTAGAGCGGAATACGACGAATTGTTTAATAGAAAATAATATTTTTTATTACTTACGACATGCCATGGTGGTACAGGCCGGTGCAAATTGCAATGTATTTGAATTCAATTATTCGAGAGATCAACACTGGGAAGACGAAAAATTAGTTAGCCATGGTCCGGATTTATGTCTTCATGGTAATTATCCCTATGGTAATTTATTTGAATACAATTTTGTAGAAGAGATTACTGCCGATAGTCCACATGGTGAAAATGGAGAAAATAATGCCTTTGTTAGGAACAGAGTACATTTTGAAGGTTCTTCATCAGATAGGCCTATAACCTTGTACAGCGCAAAAACAACAGCTATTATAGGATGTCAGCTTGGCCCAAGTGATCAACCGATATATCTACCAATTGTTTTAAAAGGTAATGCATCAAAATCAATAGATCTTTATGGGAAATATCAGTGCCAGATGGATGAAGACAGGACCCACTATGATGTATATCAAGATAGTAGTAGAAAGAAATGCTGCAATCAGGATATTTCCTATTTTTATAACGAACCGCCTTATTTTTTGGAGGGATTTTCATTTCCCTGTATAGGCCCAAAACCTAATTCCGGTGACTCCTATCCCTCACAGAGTAATCCGGCCAGGTCAAGATATGATAGTAATCCAAAAACATACATTGCATATAAAACCAGGTCGCCCAAATATGTGATTGTTGACCAAAAAGATCTGCAGATGAGTTCTTTTGGTTTTGTCTTTCATTGGGAAAAAGTAGATACTACCTATTCCTGGCAAGATCAACCTGCGCCACACCCTTATGAATTTCGCCTTTATTCGGATCAGGTTATCAAATCTGAACAGGGATTACATAATGGAGAAAAATTTAACAATTGGAATAATAATGAATTTTTATTAAACCATAATACTTTCAAAATTAATCC
>JAGGYO010000311.1 GCA_021162505.1 bacterium | reverse complement strand
TGATATATTATTATCTTCCTTTTGCTTAATGGATAATCATTTGCATCTAATAGTTTTAAGGCAAAGTATTTCCTTATATAAATTTATGCATAGATTATTAACGAAATATGCTTTGTATTTTAATAAAAAATACAAACGCAAGGGTCATCTTTTTAATGATAGATACCACTCTTTTATTATTTTAAAAGAGCGATATTTAATTATTGCAGTAATATATGTTAACCAAAATCCAGTCAAAGCAGGAAAAATTGAAAAATCTGTTGATTATAGATTTTCTTCAGCTAAATGTTATTATGGTTTGGAAGATAATCCGTTTATCACAAAAATTCCAAATTTTAAGGGAGACGAAGGAATAAAAAACTATATTGCAAATAGTCCCGAAGAATTTGTTGAATTAGAAATTTATAGGGATTCTATTGGCATGAAAGGTGATTACATTTTTTTAAATAAAAGGAAACTTGGTAGAGATAAAGAAAAATATATAGAGAGGAGAGACATTAAAGGAGATGAAAATATAAACAATATTATTAGAAAATTGTTGATCGAAAAAATGCAGATAAAAGAAAAAATGTTGCAAATGATTAGATCTAAAAAGAAAAGAAGCGACATCATTAAGTTAAGACAAAAGGCAGTTCTTTTATTATATGCTGAAGGATTTACCCTATCTGAAATTGCAAGATTTATGAATAAAAGTTTGCCAACGATATTTAACACACTAAAAAAATATGGAGGAAATAAATATGAGTAAACTAATTAAACTAACCACCGTCCCCAAATCGAGCAAAAGCAGCCCAAAAAGGATCAGCATTAGGATGTTCAAGGATTTCCTCGTGATTTCCATCTTTTATAGTGATCTTTTGTTCTTCGGTAATTTCTCCAATGATTGAAGCGGTTATATTATTCTTTTCATATTCTTTTATCAGAGCATCAGCTTTATGAGATTTTACGCTTAGGATCAGTGTCCCCTCTGAGATAGAAATATATGGGTCTATGCCCATGTGATCACATATGGCTTTTACTTCTTCCCTTACAATAATCTCTTTTTTATTAATTATCATTCCTACATTAGATGCCTTAGCAACTTCGTATAGACCTCCGAGAACTCCACCTTCTGTGGCATCATGCATTGTGGTTACGCCATTCTCCCTTAATCCGAAATTCCTTGCTATCTCAGCATCTTTAATAACAGACATTTCATAAAACAGTGCATCTGCCTTGTTAAATATACTCTCTCCGAATATTTCTTTGATCCTTTGAGGCCATGTTGCAGCAAAAAGTCCCGTAGCTTCTATGGCTGCTCCTTTGGTTATAATGATCTTATCTCCGGGTTTTGCCATTATAGGAGCAATATACTCATCTTCATTGCCAATTGCAATTACCGTTGCTCCGCCAACCATGGGATAATTACAACCCAGATATCTTGCAGTATGTCCGCTAATTATAGCTATTCCCATTTTCTCGCATTCTCGGTGAATGGTATTCCATATGATACTCAACTCTTTTTTATTGATCTCCACCGGAAGATTCAGATCAATTGTTAGATACTTAGGTTTCAATCCAGACATAACCACATCAGAAACAAGAATGTGGATCGCGAACCAAGCACCTTTTTCAAAACCATATTCTTTTACAATAAAAACTGGATCAGTTGTTGTCGCCATGACCTTATTCCCAACTTTAGTGATGGCAATATCTACACCATTTTGCGGACCTATCAATATTTCTTTTGCTTCAGCACCAAGCGCAGGATAGATGATCTCCTTGAATATATCAGGGGAGATCTTTCCAAGAGGAAGTTCAGAATTGTTCATATGCTCTCCTTTTAAAAAGGGGTGAGTTAAGCTCCCTTCGCCGGTATTATCCGGATCAGGTTCTAAGGGTAGGCAATAAATACCTTCTCAGCTTACGCACCCCTGCAAAAAAAATTATATTATAAATTTTAAAAAAAATCAAGAAAAATATTGAAAAAAAATAGAAAAATTATTAAAATATCTTTATGAAAAAACCTAAAACACAATATGTGTGCCAGAATTGCGGATACTCTTCTTCAAAATGGCTGGGACAATGTCCTTCATGCCAGGAATGGAACACATTTGTGGAGGAAAAGACAGCGAGCAAAAAAGGGTTGAATTCACAGGGTTCGGACATAAAATTTTATCAATTAGAAGATATTGAAAAATTAAAATTTCAAAGAATTCCCACAAATATTGAGGAATTTGATAGGGTGATCGGTGGCGGGTTCGTACCCTCAGAAGTAGTCCTAATCGCGGGCGAACCCGGAATTGGAAAGTCAACTATGTTATTGGAAATATCCAATGAATTAGGCAAAGCCAATAAAAAAGTGGTGTATATCTCTGCAGAAGAGTCATTAAAACAACAGAAGATAAGGGCTGAAAGGTTAAAAATAACTTCTAATAATATATATTTTATTTCTGAGACATGTATTGAGAGTATTCTTTCCTCCTTAAAAAAGGTAAAACCGGATGTACTTATATTTGATTCAATACAGACATTATATAGCGATGGCTTGCAGTCCTCTCCCGGTACTGTTTCACAAGTTAGAGAAATTACCTATCAAATTACCAATTATTCCAGATTAAAAGGTGCAATATCCTTGATCGTTGGTCATGTTACAAAAGAAGGTGTTTCTGCGGGTCCAAAGACCATGGAGCATATGGTTGATGCAGTAATCTATTTTGAAGGCGATAAATATCATCAATTCAGGATCATAAGGCCCGTCAAGAACAGGTTCGGTTCCACTCAAGAGATCGGACTTTTTGAAATGACGGAGCTTGGTTTAAAAGAAATATTGAATCCTTCTGCATATCTTTTATCTGAAAGGCCATACGATCGTCCGGGTTCGGTAATTTCTGTAATTAGTGAAGGTTCCCGTGCTATTCTTGTAGAAATACAAGCTTTGGTATCGGATTCAAAATTTGGCATTCCAAAACGCTTGACCATTGGGTATGACCCACAGCGAGTTAATATGTTGATTTCTGTCTTAGAAAAGATAGGCGGCTTTTTTTTGGGCAATGAAGATATTTTTATAAATGTTATAGGCGGGATAAAGGTAAAGGAGACGGCAATAGATATTGCTATTATTGCGGCTATTCTTTCATCTTTTAAAAACAAAGTCATTAATCCGAAAGCAGTGTTAATGGGAGAGGTTGGCCTTACAGGTGAGATCCGTTCCATTTCCAATGCAAAATTAAGATTGAAACAGGCTGAAAAACTGGGGTTTGAAACCTTTTTTCTCCCTGCAAGCAATGCAAAAGAATTGAAAACAAAAAATATTAAATCGATCAAGAACATAAACGATTTAATAGAGGGGATATAATATGGTTGATCAAGCATTTAAAACTTGGGAAAAGGATCTTAAGAATTATTATGCACTTATTGAAAAGGATAAAAAATTTCAAAAAGTACTACAAATGGTTGCTCCTGGGACTCCATTAAGAAAGGGAATTGATTTTATTGTTCAAGCAGAGATCGGAGGACTCATAGTAATTGGCGCTCCAATTCAGAAAAATATAATGGAAATAGGTTTTGAAGTCATAGCACCATTCACTCCTAATAGACTTTACGAAATATCAAAGATGGATGGAGCAGTTATTTTGTCAAAAAATATTGACAGCATATTGTATAGCAATGTTCACCTTCACCCGTCAATAAATATACCTTCAATGGAGACGGGTACTAGACATAAGGTTGCTGCCAGATTTGCAAAAGAAACGGGACTTTATGTCATAGCTGTTTCAAAAAAGAGAAATACCGTGACAATATATTCAGAGGGGATAATATATTCACTAAAATACATACCTGAACTTTTAGCTGAGGTTTCCCAAGCCATCTCAACTTTTGATCATTATGCAAATACATTCAATAATTTAATGAAGGAACTTACCTTTTCAGAAATAAAAGAGAACACTACTTTACACGATATAATAAAAGGCACAATGAACTTTCTATATTTAAAAAAGATACTTAATATTATTAAAAGAAATGTAACTGAACTTGGTGCCGCAGCTCATATACTGAGAATGAGAATTGATGAGTTGACACATGATCTTGCAGAGGGCTATCAATTAGTGAATGATTATATTACTGATGAATATTTCCCAAAACAGAACCAGATATTTGATATATTGGATATGTTCGCTCGTTTTGATTATATTGAACCCTTGAATATCATCAATATTTTGGGATACTCAAATAATCTCAATGAGCTGAACAAAAGTGTTGTTCCAAGAGGTTATAGAATACTATCGAATATTCCCAAACTTCCTGATAACATAATTGAGAACATCATAAATAAATTTAGAAATCTGCAAAAGATCATTGCTGCTACCCAAAAAGAACTTGTTGAGGTTGAGGGTGTAGGGGATGTAAGAGCAACATCTATTCGTGAGGGGATACTGAATCTTAAGAATAGAGTTATCTAATGAAAAAATTACTCTATCTTTTAGCAGGCGGAAAAGCCAAACGCTATGGTGAAGATAAGCTTTTAAAACCTTTGGGCCATCATGTGGTTCTTACCTATATTCTAAAAACGATAGAGGCATTTGGTATTTTTGATATCATTGTACTGGTTTGTGATGATGAGAAAAGAAAGATCATTAAAAGGGAAGGTATTGCCAATATTTTTATTGCTTCTTCCGGTACTGAAAGGATCGATTCCATTCGCTCGGCTTATGAAACCGTTCCCCCAAAAGAGGGCGATATTGTTTTAATCCATGATGCAGCCCGTCCCAACCTTTCAAAAGCTCTTGTAAGTCGCGTGATCATTGGGGCAAAATCGCATGGGAATAGTTTCCCCGCAGTTGCTATAAATGATACCATCAGGTATTATGACCAAAATGAAAGCCGTACCATTGATAGAAATAATCTTTTCCTAATTCAAACCCCACAAGGATTTTCCAATGAAATATTAAATCAAATTCTTTCGTATAATATTCAGGACAAAGAGACAATCTTTGACGAAGGTGTAATTATGGAAAAGTTAGGCTTGAAAATTTTCCTTACTGAAGGCGATCCCTTCAACATTAAGATTACAAGACCTGCCGACTATAACCATCTTTTGGATATTATTGGATGAAATTATCCCTATTCGGTGAGATCATTAAAGAGGGCTTGGACCAGATCTATGTAAACAGGATGCGGTCATTTCTAACGGTTTTGGGTATCATTTTAGGCGTATCATCCTTAATTGTAATGTTCTCACTGATAAATGCTGGGAAACAGAGAAGTTTAAGATGGATGAGCCGTTGGATCAATAAAATAACTGTCTCATATATGCCTCCCTCGAGAATGCAGAAAGAGGAAAAATTACATTCAAAGGAATTCGGTATCAGCTATTATGATTATTTGGCAATTAAGGACGCCGACATCAAAGGCATAAAAGATCTAAATCCTACACAAAATACCTATACTACGGTGAATACTAAATTAGATAAACAGGAAACTCGTGTGGTTGGGGCAACAAACACTTATTTGAATGATGAAAATTATGAACTTAATACTGGAAGATATTTCATTTCTGACGATGAGCTTTTCGCTGAAAGGAGTGTAATTATAGGTTCGGAAATTGCTAAAAATTTTTTCAAAGATTCGAATAATTGTGTGGGAAAATTTATTAAAATATCAGGAAAGAACTTCAGAGTGATCGGTGTATTAAAAGCAGTTGAGGGTTGGGGAAAAAGAAAGAATCGTTGGACACGCTGGATCAACTCTGTACTTATTATCCCTTTAAATACGATGATGCTCCGATTGAATGGAAATAAAAGGATAAGTTTATCATATAGAATTGATTCTGTTGATGAAATGACAATACTCAATGAAAAGGTCAAAAAGGTCCTTCTTACCCGCCGTGGTGTTGAGGATTTTAGTTTGGAGAACAGGGGACAAGATATCCAAGAATACCAGAAAAATCAGGCAATGTGGAATTTTATTCTTGCCATTATTGCTATGATATCATTGATAGTTGGTGGAATTGGTATTACTAATATTATGCTTGCTACTATTAAGGAGAGGATAAGAGAGATCGGGCTGAAAAAAGCTATTGGTGCTACCGCTAACAATATAAAATTTCAATTTGTTATCGAATCCACCATTTTAGCCCTCTTGGGTGGTATCGTAGGTGTTATCTTGGGCATCGGATTCTCTATATTTTCACAATTTATCTTGGGTCTTGAAGGGAATTTAAACCTTTTTATAATAGGGATAAGTCTTATCTTTTCGCTGTTAGTAGGTTTTATTTCAGGACTTTACCCAGCCATTAAAGCGGGCAATATTCCACCGATTGACGCCTTAAGATACCAATAATTCCTGAACCCAACCATTTTTAAAATTTTTAGCTTTAAAATAATCCATGACCCTTTCATATTCTTTTTTATTGATCTTTCTATTTAAAAGTTCATTATTAATAGCCCGATAGGCAGGAAAATATTGAAACATCAGGGAAATATATATATCTTTTTTGAATTGTGAAAGATATTCAAGGACTTCTATCGTATTATTAAGATGATTGGGCAATACCAGGTGTCTGAC
>JAGGYO010000006.1 GCA_021162505.1 bacterium | reverse complement strand
GAGTCAATCCCGTTTTTTCTGTAAAAGTTAAAAGAGTGGGTCAAAACCAATAAATTACACTTCATTCCTTAACATCTCCATTTTCTCAAAAATCGCGTCTTTACACTTTTCTTCATTTTTTCCTTCCGGTTTCATATAATTTCTTCCTGTTTGCCAGTCCTCGTCAAGTTCCATCAAAACGCAAGCAGCATATCTTATACATGACGCCTTATTCGGGAATATTTTTGCAACTTTCAATCTTCTCTTTATTGCTGTATTAACTACTCCTTCCAGCAAATTTGTAGTTCTTATTTTTTTCCAATGTTTCTGCGGATAATTATAATAAGTTAAGGTTTCTTCAATATGTTCATCCAATAAGGTTGCAAATTCAGGGTATTTATTTATATATTCATCGTACAATATGGAAACTATTTTCAAAGCCAATTCCTTTGTAGGAGATGAATAAATGTATTTAATATAATTTGCAGCCCTTTTTCTTTCTTTGTAAGGCAACTTATCAAGTAAATTCCTTTCAAAATGTACTATACATCTTTGATGCGGTGTATTAGAAAACTCTTCGTTTAATACTTTGATTAAACCTTTTTGACCATCAGATATGGTCAAATCAACGCTATCAAGACCTCTTGATTTCAATTGGTTAATATGTTCTTTCCATGTTGCTTCCGTTTCTCTTTCATAAAGATCTAATCCTAATATTTTCCTTTTCCCTTCTTTTGTAACGCCAACTGAGACAAATAAAGGCATGGAAACTACCGCGCCTTCATTCCTTACATATAAATATGTTGCATCTAAAATCATATAACTATAATGCTCTGATAATTTCTCATTTCTCCATTTCTCTATCATGGGATCAAGTTCTCCGACTATCCTGCTTACATTGCTTTTGGAACATGATAGTTCAGGCGATAATTTTCTTAAAATATTCTTTACTTTATTCGTGGAAACTCCGTCTATAACCATTTGCTGTATACATGCCAACAATGCTTTTTCACTCCTTTGATAATTACCAAATAAAGCCGTTCTAAACGGAAATTCTCTAATTTGTGGTTTTAGCAATTCTAATTCTCCAACTCGTGTTTTCAATCTCCTTGGCTTATAACCATTTCTATTCCCTTGCCGTTTTGTATCATCTCTAACATGATCTCCAACTCCAATTTGTGCATTTCTCTCATCTTCAAGTATTTCTTGAACGGTTACTTTTAACAATTCCTTCAAAAAATCAGAATCTTTTTCAAGAGCCGCTTGAAAAATTTCATAATTTTTGCTAACATTACTTTGGGTCATTTTAAAATCTCCTTTTAGTTTCAAAAAGTATTATACGGTTTTTTAATGACCCACTCAAATTTTTTAATAAAATACTTTTACAGAAATTATAGCACATTCTCACGAAAATAAAAATCAAGTAGTTGTTTCAATAAAGAAAAATGAATCACTTATAAAATTTAAGACTATACAAAGAAAGGAAAGAAGGATTTTTTATCTTATCACAGAAGCTTCTTCTTCCAAATTAGTAGATTTTGAATCCGAATATACCACCCCCAAAATCAATTAAAGTAAATAAAATAACACCTAAATCGACCAAAAAAAAAGATCGTGAAAAATTATGATACGGAAAAAGAATATTCAGATGATGAACTTATGGAGTTGCTTGAGCCCAATGTAAAGATACACCCGAAGTATATTTTTAGATCAAAAGAACTCCAAAATAGAATTGTAAGGATTCCCTCTAAGAAATATAATATAAAAGATGCTTCTTTTATCACTATAGTGAGTTTTCAAGGTACGCGCCCACCAAAAGACGGATATAAGATATGGGGAATAAAAAGCAAGATAAAAAATGGATGGTATGTCTAGCAATAGGGTAAATTAATTAAAAGTACAAAACTTATAGTACCCCATGCCCATCAAAAATAAATTTTAAATAAATTGTTGTAAGATTTTTAAAAAGGCGAAAAAGGCGAGGTGTGTCCCCAATAAATTTGACATAGCATTTCAATATTGTTATAATAACCAAACGGAGGTTCTATGAAAAATAAGTTCTTCAAGCTATTTTTAATCATATTGATTTTCTCCTCATTTTCATCTTTTACCATTCCAAAAGACAAAATAAAGAAAAAGGTATATGATGATATAAAACAAAAAATAAAAGATAAAATAAGTGATAAGCTGCCAATGTCAATTGATGATATGGATGAATATGTTAAAACCATTGATAAATTGGCACAAGGAAAATTCAAGGATGTGATGAAAGAAAAGGCGGCAAACGGCGCATTGGCTATAGCTGAATATTTTATAGGTGCAGGACCCGTTGCCGTGATAAAGGGCGGCTGGGATTTTGCGGTAAAATCTTATAATGATAACAAAAAATGGATCATCGATCAAAGAAAGAACAATTATGTAAAAATATATCTTGACGAAATGGCACGATTAAAACTCTGGGAAGATAGTGGTGTTCCTGACCTTTCAGAGGTAAAAAAAGATTATTATAATATTATCAAAACTCAAACAGGATATATGGGTGGAAAGGGGGGAGGCAAATTTTCCGACTGGGACCAAACCGCAGTAGATCAAGCATATTGGAATATTATTCAACCCAAAGCAATGGATATGCGGAAAAAACAGCAAAAGCAAAAGCAGGCGATCCGTTATGCTAAAAGAGCCCAATATAAAATTGAACAGGCATTTAGAAAGGCAAAGCAAAAATATTATGATGCCTATAAAATCATAAAGTTAGCAGGCTATAAAGACCCGAATGCAGAATTTATTGAGCAATATTTGAATGATAAAAAAATAAAAAAAGAGGTGGATAAATACTATAAAATTAATAAATACCGTTTGGAACATAAGTTAACCATATTAAAAAAGGAAAAAATAGATGAATTAAAAAAGAAAAAGATCGATCCTTCGACCTATAAAAATCCTGATGGGGAAATATCAGATTCCTCATGGGGAAAAAATATTAATAATGAAGTAAAAGAGACCAAAAAAGATAGAAAATATCAAGCGAATTTTAGTTCATTTAAAAATGGTATAAAGAATGTTATTTCCGATTTCAAAAATGGTGATATCTATGGTATTCAGTTAAGTAATTCATTTAACGATATATTAAAAGCCGCAAAAACCTATTATGAAAATCTCCAAAAAAATGTGAATAGCGGAGATAAAACATCTGATGAGAAAAAAAAGATAAAGAAAGACAATTACAAAATGTATGATGAATTCAAGAAATATGTGAGCAGGGAAAAAGAACAGATCTCCATTCAAGCAAAATCAAATTCAAGAGAATTCAAAACTATTGAAAATAGAATTACAAAATTGGAAATGGAATCGCCCGATAGTATTAGAGAATTATTGAACAAGATCAATGGCTTGGCTGCTGTTTTACCCAAGGAAGAAAGAGAACGGTACAAGCAATTGCAATTAAATTCAACACCTGAGAAAGCATTTAAATACACTGTTTTATTCGCATTTAATGAACTTGAAAATCTTATTAAAGCGATCCCTGAAAATAAATATGCAATTTGGGATATTATCAGAAAAAATCCTTTAACGACCTCGTACTCAAAAAACCTAAAGGATAGCTTGGGAAACTATCTTGATATAATAAATAAAATTGATGATCTTGCAGAAAAACTTTATAGTGAGCAGATGAAAAAGTATGAAGAGTTCAATGATGATTTTGCTGAACTCTATGAAAAATACATGAAGGAATATTCCACAAATGAGATATGGTGCAACTATCTTAATTATTTTCTTAAAGATTTTAACGGTAAACAAAAGAACTTGGATACCTTAATGGAGAAAATAGAAAAGAAACAAAAGAATTTATATGAATTTTTAGGAAATAAAAGAAGCGATTTTACCTATATGGAATCCATTCTTTCAAATACTATTGAACTCAATACCGCTTTCAAGATAATGTCTCAAAATATCAAAACCACTGTTCAAGCGCATCCGTTTAAAAATAATTATTTGAACAAAACCGTCAAAGGTAAAACACCGGATAAACTTATATCTTTGTATGTCACCTATATTAATGATCTTAGTTATATCATTAGACAATCAAAGATCGACCTAAGATGCAGTAAAATTAAAAAAATACTAAAAAAATATAACGGTAAAAATATTCCCGAGACAATTGAGGAAATGGAAGCTGATCTTACAGATGGATTAAATCTTTATGAAAAGATCCCGAAAGATTCAATTAAAAATAATTTAAAAAAATTTAAAGAACTGAAAAAAAATATTGATGGAATTATCAGGAGATTAAAAAGTGGGAAATTATATTTTTTGGATGGAAATGGTAAAGAATCTGAGATCATCTCGAAAATGATCAAGGACGCATGCTATAAAAGAACACAAATTTTAAATAAAATAAATGGATTTAAAAAGAAATACGCATTATTTCAAAATAAAGTAAAGCCAATAAAAGCTGAAATACAAAATTATAGATCGGGTTTTCTAACCAATTTAAAAAAATTCGAATATTACTATAAACAGGTAAAATCGAGATACAGTTCTACAAGTTCATTAAAAGCATATTTCAGAACATACAGGAAAAAGATCAATGATTCTGCACAAAGCGTCAATGGATATTATCACGAATGTAGTCCTTTGATCACTTATATAAAACCCTATGAAGATGAATTTAGAAGAAAATGGGATGAATTACAGCAAATTGAAAATGAAATATATAATAAGAATACAGAATTTTATATCACATCAATGCCCTTTGAAGCATATTCGGAAGGAACCCTTTTTATTGATCGTGATGATTATTCCAGAGGTTCTTTTGATGTTGAACTTTCGGTTGCAGGTATTTCAGATAAGTCCGGCTTGGCAATTCAAAAACTCATTTATTATATTGGAAATGAAAAGAAAGTAATATCGGTCCAGCAAAAAGGTTCATCAATTACAGCAAAAATTCCTATTGTCTATAAAAAAACATATAATTTAAAATTTCAAGCCATCAATAAAAGAGGCAATAAGATATATTGTCAGAATGGGAGTGCCTTATATTTCACTGGAGAAAACAGAAAACAGACCATAATGAATATATTAAGAGAATTGACATCTGCTTATGCCAATGAAAACATTATGCCCTTCAGGAAACATTTTCACCCGTGGGATATGGATTTTGATGTTCTTTATAATGTTCAAAGAAATTTTGAACGACTGGATAATATAAATTTATATTTCAGCGGATATAATTTTGGAAATTATTCGGGTTCTAAAATTACCGTTGAGATGAATTTTAAAATGTCCTATTTCAACTCAATTGCCAATTCGCCTGGAAATATTTCAGGAAATACAATGTTCGTATTTTCAAGAGATCAAGGGAAATGGCAGATTACCAGTGTAAGAAATGATAACCCCTTTGCTCTAATATCAACAGGCAGTCCCACGGAAGGGATGCCGTCAGGGTTCATAACATTCATTGAGGATAATACCGGATTTTATTTTGATACACAAACACAAACGGATGATTCTACGGGAGATATTACCGGTGAGATCGTTTGGTCCGGTAGCCCTTATACAATGTATTCATTTTATGGTATGGCTTATGCCGGAAACGGAAATATAAATTCATTTAAAACTTGTCCCTCTGACGGAAATTTTGTCCCAGGATCAGTCACAATTCACAAAGGTGATGTATGGTTCGTTAAAACCGCACAAGGTAAATTTGCAAAGGTCCATATAGAAGATTATATTGGTGATTATGGTGGTGGTAATTGTTGGGTGAGGGTATATTATGTCTATAATCCTTCCGGTGACAGGGATTTTTAGGGTGTTATTATGAAAAAAATGATCATAGCTGCTTTTTTAATATTTGTTTTTACTCTGGAAATATTTGCTGTTAAATTCGGTAATAATGAGATAGAACTTTCCTTTTCAACAGAGGGTTATAAAAATAGTACCACAGCAGATAGTATAAGTGCCACACTAAATGAAGGGTTATTTTACATACAGGAGATCGGCGGAAAATATAAAACAAAGCTCCTTGGATTTAATCTTATTACCGGACTTTCCATAAGATTTACAAATGATGACCTTTATGATAATAAATTTGAATTGAATAATATCTACGGAAAGATTCAAAAAAGGTCTTTTTTTATTGAAGGTGGAAAAATATATGCGAATACCACAAGAAACGGATTCAACTATTCATTAACAGGAATTAAGTCAAGTATTCGAACAAAATTCGGTTCATTTGAAATTTTTGGCGGAAATATCTGGTCCGGAAAAGACAGTTATCGCTATAATCGCTGGGGAGCAGGCGGCAAATATTATCTTCGTATAAAAAACAGATTTAGCTTGATGTTATTCGGTGATACTTTTTCTGATTTTGGAACATTTACAAATATTCCTTCGCAATATGAGAAAATAACCAAAGGATTAAATGGGGGCGGTGAAATGAGTTTTAATTTTCTTGGTTTTAATTTAAAAGCCAATGGACTATATACCATTTCAACGGGGGATATCAACGGGAACCTTAAAGGTTATGCCACTTACGGCAGGCTCGGCAAAAGACTAGGTCCCATTGATATTAAATTTGAAGCAGGATATATGGATGATCAATATGTTTCGCCCACTCGTTTAGGTATTGCAAATAATAACTTTATTAATTTTTCAACAAAATATTTTTCTGAAAAGTCAACATTTGAAATTTCATCAAATTTTAGACAGTATTTTGACACATATAGAAATACGGATTATTTTTCAACCGTTGTGAATCTTTCATTTTCTAAGAGAAAAAAGAATAAAAAAACCAGATTCAGCAATTATTTCACTATTAAACATACAGGGGACGGACTCTATTCAATGTTCGGAGATCAATTGAACTATTATACGGAAATTCCACTGAATAAACTTATTTATATTGAACCCGATATGGGAATATCTTATGAAAAAGAAAAGGTATCAGGTATGTCGGACAATGCTTCAATAAATTTGGTTTGCTATCTTAATATGAGACTCCTGCAGAAAAAAAATAACAATATGAATATACGATTTGGTCTGAACGGTCGTTACGGATATTATTTTAACTCTAAAATATCATCATATAATATTTTACCTGTTGGAAGGGTCAATTGGAATTTAAAAAGATTTTATTTCAATGTATCCTCCAATTATTTACCCTCGATCCTCAATAGAAGCGCCTGCGATTCATTTCATTTAGATGGGAGTACGGGTTATTATATAGATAAGAATATGACAAAGTCCATAGGATTATTAGGACTCTTCATGAATGATAATTATAAGGATGTTAACTTAACGGACAAGACGGAATATCAGATAAAACTACAGCTTTCTTTTTATTTTTAAAGAATATTTGAAAATTTAATAAATTAAAGATAAATTCCATTTTTTAACCACAGAGTAAACAGATTTAACAAAATAAAAATAATAAATTTTTTATTAAAATCGGAAAAATATTTAATATGAAAAGCAAAAAGATATGACAATAATTTCAAAATAATTTTAAAAAGTTTAACATTTTCATATTGTAACAATAAATACCAGATAATATCTTGAAAAAAAGGAGAAAATAAATTATAATACGAGGAAGGTTAAAATATGATATACGCAAAGGTGATCGGTAATATTGTGGCAACACAAAAAGAGGAAAAATACAAGGGAAAAAAGATATTAATGATACAACCTATCAATCTAAAAACAAAAAAAAACTTTGGTGATTCATTTGAAGCCATTGATGTTACTCAGGCGGGAATTGGAGATTATGTTCTGGTCACGGTCCAGGGTCATTCTTCAAGGGTTGCATTACATGATCTTGAAATGCCCATTGACGCAGTAATTGTTGCAATTGTAGATAATGTAGAGTTAGATGATGAGTGATATTTACAAATTCCTTTTTCTTGGGGATATTTTCGGAAAAACCGGGCGCGAAGTCATCAAAGAACATCTTAATGAGATCAAAAAACAGAATAATATTGACCTTACAATTGCGAATGTTGAAAATTTAGCACATGGAGCAGGGATCAATAAAAAGGGTTTTAAAGAAGTGATTGATGCCGGTGTTGATATTGGAACCTCAGGAAACCATCATTTTCAGAGGAAAGATGTATATAAATTGATAGAAGATGGGATCCCTAATCTTTTAATGCCTGCAAACTATCCCGAAGGTGTTCCGGGGAATAGATTTGGTATTTTCAAGGTAAGAGACATTGAAGTTCTAATAATAAATCTTCACGGGCAGGTATTGATCAATCAAAATTTCTCAAACCCCTTTAAAACATTGGAGCGAATACTGAGAAAATTCTGTGATTTTAACGGACCTATATTGGTTGATTTTCATGCTGAAGCAACAAGTGAAAAAAGAGCAATGTCCCTTTATTTTGACGGCAAGATCACCGGTTTATTCGGCACGCATACACATATTCAAACTGCAGACAATAGAATATTACCTAAGGGAACCGCTTATATAACTGATCTCGGAATGTGCGGACCCTATGACAGCGTTATTGGTATCACTTTGGATTCCGTAATTGATAATTTCTTATACTCTTTACCTTCAAAATTTGAACCGGCAACCTCTCAACCTTCAATTCAAGGCGTTATTCTAGAATATAGTGCAAAAGATAAAGCAGTAAATAGCATTGAAAGGGTTTTAAAAATTTATTAAATGAAAATAATATTTTTACTTGGTCCTACTGGAATCGGAAAAACAGATTTAGCGTTTTCCTTTGCAAAAAAATATAATTGTCAAATAATTTCCTGCGACTCTATTCAGATATATCAATTTCTGAATTTAGGGACGGGAAAACCCACAAAGGAAGAAATGAAAGGAATAAAACAATATCTTTACGACCATATTCATCCCAATAGCTACTATTCTGCTTTTAATTTCTATCTTGATGTAAAACAGATAATAGAGGATCATCCTAAAGAAAACTTTATTATCTCGGGAGGAACGGGATTATTTGTAGAAGCATTAATCCGAGGTATCGCGCCGAGTATTCCAAGGGATGAAAATCTCAGAAATGAATTAAGAGAACAAGCAAATAAGTCGTCTTGGAAAGAGCTTTATGATATGCTTTATGAACTTGATGAGAATTATGCAAAAAAGATCTCTAAAAATGACCACATTCGCATTATTCGCGCACTCGAGATATATTTTTTAACCGGAAAGACCATGAATTCGTTAAAAGAAGAGACCAGACGGTCGGTATTTATTAATAAATATACCCTATTGAACCTAATATGCGAACGAAAGGACCTCTATGAAAGAATAGATATCCGTGTTGACAGCTGGTTTAATGAGGGTTGGATAGAAGAAGTAAAAGAGCTTTACAATGGAAAGATCATTAAAAACGATTTTAAAGCTATTGGATTCAAAGAGATAATGGATTTTTTAAACGGGAAGATAAAAAGTAAAAGCAAACTTATTGAATTGGTAAAACAAAAGGAAAGGAACTATGCGAAAAGACAGATCACCTGGTTCAAACGATATGATGAACGCATTGATATCGAAAGAAATTTTAATGAAGAAAAAGACCTTGAAAAAATTGAGAATATTTTAATAAAAAAAGGAGTATTAAATGATTGATTTTCAACAACCTTATTTGAGTGAGATTAAGAAAAATAAAGTGAAAATAAAAATAGTGTTTTCAGGAGGAGACAGTCTTTCCGGATTGATAATTGCATTTGATAATTATTCTTTGCTTTTAAGAAGTGAAGAAAAGGATTACCTTGTTTTTAAAAATAATGTGAATTTTATAGAACCTGTAAAAAAGTTCAAATTCCCAAATGACTGATTCCCCTTTTAAAGGTATATTGATATTTCCCCAAAGGAAAATCGACCAAATCACTTATAGCCAGGATATAATAAAAGAAAATATTACGCTCTTGAAGAACATTAATATACAGATAAAAAAAACATTTGAATTCAAGTTGAAGAACATCAATCCGGCAACATATATTGGTAAAGGTAAATTACAGGAAATATATGAATACACTTCTGAAAATGATATTGAGATAATTGTTTTTGTCAATGAACTGTCCCCTACACAAAAATTTAATATTGAAAAACTTTTTGCTACACTAAATATTGATATAATCGACAGAGAGGAAGCGATCATTTCTATCTTCTCTAAAAACGCTAAGACAAGATTTGCAAAAATACAAGTGGAACTCGCATATTTTCGCTATCTTTTACCCAGATTAAAGGGCAATACACAATTCTCCAGAACAGGAGCAGGAATAAGTACAAGAGGTCCCGGTGAACAAAAATTGGAGATGGACAGACGGTATATTTTGAAAAGGATCGCACATTTAAAAGACAAGATCAAAAAAATGAAAGCGGTTTTCATAGAACAGAGCAAAAAGAGAAAAGATCTTTTCACCATTGCTATTTGCGGATATACTAATTCAGGAAAAACAACACTTCTAAATAAAATAACACATTCCCATGGAAAAACACTTAAAAGACCGTTCACTACTTTGGATACATTGACAAAAAAGAGATGGCTGGTGAATGAGACCGTTATCTTCACTGACACCATAGGTTTTATCAGGGATCTGCCTAAGAACCTCTTAGAGGCATTTGAGGGTACCATTGATGTAATCAATAATGCTAATATAATTATTGAGCTTTATGACCTGTCCGCCGCGGATATCGGCGTTCAAATAAATACTGTCGGCAATGTTCTGGAAAACATATTAAAAAATAAGATAAAACATATGGTGATTTTTAATAAAATTGATAAAAAAATGGGTAAATTAAGGCATAAATCCTTTGAAAAACGATATTCAGAAGCTTTTTTCATTTCGGCAAAGGAAAATATTGGCATTGAAAAATTCATAGATTTTTTGAAAATTCAGAAAGAATTTGTAAAATACAAGTAATGAAAGATATAACAGTTGCTATTGTTGGGAGACCCAATGTAGGCAAATCAACCTTATTTAACATTATGATCGGCAAAAACAGAGCAATAACCCATGGGCAACCCGGAGTTACTATTGACAGACAATATGGAGTATCTATTCAAAAAGACATTCGCTATATATTTGTAGATACAGGTGGATATGATAATAAGAATGATGACCTTATTGAAAAAATAAAAGAACAAACATTATTTGCAATTACCGAATCCGACATTGCTATCTTCGTAGTTGACGGGAAAGTTGGTCTTATGCCAAGTGATGAAGAGGTAGCTCAGGTCATCAGAAATCATAATAAACCCGTGATCCTTATTGTCAATAAGATCGATAATGAAGACAAAAACGAGTACAATTATGAATTCTATAAATTGGGCATGAAAACCATGATAAGTATTTCAGCTGCACATAAAAAAAATATTGATATACTAAAAGAAAAACTACACGAGATCTCTACTGAGTTCAATGCAGAAGAAATATTTAAGAAAAAAGAAAGTGATGATATGAGTATTGCAATTGTAGGATTGCCAAATGCTGGAAAATCCAGCATGATCAATTTTTTTCTGGGCGAAAAAAGAATGGTAGTGTCTGATATTCCGGGTACAACAAGAGATTCCGTAGATACTACTGTTGAATTTCATGGTTTGAAATTAAATCTAATTGATACTGCCGGATTAAGAAGGAAATCAAAGATCGCAAACAAACTGGAGACCTTCTCGATCTTACGAACCATAAAAAGCATTGAAAGAACGGATATTGTTATATTGGTCATTGATTCTAAGAAAGGAATAACAGCACAAGATCAAAAAATAGCGGCTTTGGTCAAAAGTAAAAAAAAGTGCTTGCTCCTTGCATATAATAAGATAGACCTTTTGGATAATGTTAATGATTTTAAATTATCAGTAAAAGAAGAGGTCAGAAAAAAGATCAATTTTTATCCCAATGTTGGCATTGCATTCATATCCGCACTAACAGGTTATAATATAGGAAAGTTGATCGATCTTGCCTTTATGGATTTTCAGAGGTATAGAGCAATATTCAAAACATCTAAATTAAATAAGATCATACAGGAGGTAATGGAAGCAGAATTACCCGGTGGAATGAGGCAAATTAAGATCTACTATGGTGTTCAAATCGGTTCTCGACCACCGTCCTTTAAGTTTTTTATTAATAGCAAACGGTTCGCATCCAAACAATTCATGAAATTCCTTGAAAAAAAACTTACTGCGTTCCTAGACCTTTCGGGAATTCCCGTAAAGATAAAACTTGACGAAAGGAAATGATATTATATTATATAGCACTTATCTTATTTTGCTATTTAATGGGAGCAATACCTTTTTCTTATATCACCGTAAAACTTTTTCTAAAAAAAGATATTAGAGAGATCGGCAGCGGGAATGTTGGAGCAACCAACGCTTTTAGAGCAGGTGGAGTAATAATTGGCATCATTTCATTAATACTTGATGCTTTGAAAGCGGTAATTCCCCTTTTTCTTATTAAAAATAATTTTTTTATCCACAATTTGCAATTTGAATATCCCTTTGGATTTGCACAGATCGATTTCCTTTTAATATTAAGTATTTTTATTCTTATTGGACACATTTATACCGTATTTTTGAGGTTCAAGGGTGGTAAAGGCGTAGCGGTTTCATTAGGTATTACCATTTTTCTATTCCCCAAATTATTACTCATTGCGCTTGCTGTCTTTATCCTTGTTTTTGTTATATCCCACATTATTTCTATTTCATCTATTTCGGCAGCCATTACTTTGATCCCCTTAATATTTATCTTTGAGACCACACTTTTTTCTAAAATTATTCTCTTACTATTAATCTTTTTTATAATCATTAGACATAAAAACAATATAAAACGGCTTTTAAAAAAAGAAGAAAAGAAACTATTCTAAAAGGACTTGACTTTCTGCAATTAAATTTACATAATATAGCGGAAGAGATTATAGGATAATTTAACAATATAAAGTGATTATGGAGGGATGGTATGAAAAGAATGAAAAGAGATGTTTTCTTCTGGACACCAAGGGTGCTTTCTATTCTCTTTGCTGGATTTATAAGCATATTCGCCCTTGATATTTTTAGTGAGAACTTTACTTTTTGGATGACCGTTTTAGCACTGTTAATACATCTCATACCCACATACATTGTAATTATCATAATTTTTATTGCATGGAAATGGGAGCGTATCGGTGCAATTCTCTTTTGCGGTTTATCTGTTTTCTATATTGTATGGACATGGGGTAAATTCGTCTTTCTTGCATACTTGTTCATCTCCGGTCCATTAGTAATAATTTCTATTCTTTTTCTTTTGGATTGGACAGTTAATAAAAAACGATTAAAAGAAAATTTATGATCTATATCTCTTTGATAAGCAAGATCCTTCCACAATTTTGACAGTATTCTATCTTTTTTTTCATTTTAATATTGACAGCATATTGTGGAGGATTACCCATATTGCAGCCTTCGCATGTATCACTATGCAAATATACAATAGGATTATGAGAATATTTTGTAACTAATTTAATATAATTATTTTTTACAGCGAGGGGAAGAGCAGATATCTTTTTTTGTTTTTCTTCTTCATATTTTTTAATATTTGCTTCAACTTCATCCTTCTCATTTTTCTTTAATTTTAATTCCTCTTCCATTTCTTTTTTATTTTTATCCAATTTTTCCTTTAATGTTTTAAAAGTTGTTTCATAATCAGATTCATTGTACATCATATCAAGTAATTTATCTTCCAATTCACCTTTACCCTTTTTTAATTTATTAATATCTTCACCGATCTTAAAAAAATCTTCATTGGTCTTAACACTAAATCTGCCTTCATCAAGTCCCTTTATTTTACTTTCAATACTACTGATCTTTTCTTCAATATCTCTTTGTTTTTTATGTAATTCCTTTTTCTTTTCATTTTTTTCTTTGATCTCTTCATCTATTTCAACAATTTTTTCTTCGTATGTTACAACATTTTCCAAGATCTCTGCTTTTTTTTCAATCAAGTGACTCAAGGTGTCGTCGAACATTTTTATATCGTATAAGATCTTTATAATATCTTCTACATTAATTATTGCCATTTATTACCCCTATAAAATTAAGGAAAGTTTTTTGATATATCATATTAATTTAACAATGCGTGGTGGGCCCGGGAGGGATCGAACCTCCTACCACCCGGTTATGAGCCGGGAGCTCTGCCAAGTGAGCTACAGGCCCGCACATTTTTTAATTATATCACATAAATAAAATAAATCAATGATTTTTATTAAATTTTTTAATAATGCAAAAACTTCAGTTCCATTATTCTGTTTTCACCTTATTTTACATTTTAAATATTATTTTATTTTTCTTAGAAAATGATAATTAT